>NZ_JBOZRT010000105.1:0-167811 GCF_050789165.1 Azospirillum sp. | reverse complement strand
GCGAAGGCGGGGATCCAGTGCTCGCGTCCGCGAGCCTCATGACTCATGTCGCCCCTGTCGGGGCTCATCCTGGATCCCCGCCTTCGCGGGGATGACGGTTTGGGACAGTGATTGGTCGCCGAAACCGGCCGCCAACCGCTAAACTGAGCGCCCATGGGGTCAAGCCCGGCCATGACGGTTAAGGGAGGGAATGCCGAGCAATCCGGCGAGACGCACCATGTCCAGGCCTTCCCATGGCAGGATGGGTTTCCCGCCTCAACGGTGCCTTGGCGGTCAGGTTCCTGCCACCGACGGGAGTCCTCCCAGCACGTCCTCGGCGATGCGGCGGGGCGTCGGCGCGATGCCGAAGGGGTGGGCGCCGGGCGGGCCGATCTCGATCAGGGGCATGCCGCGCTCCACCCGCGTGCCGTCCCGCATCAAGCCGGTCAGCACTCCATCCTGCGGCGCCCACAGCAGCGCGTTGCCGACCATGCCCACGAACTTGCCGCGCGGCACCCGCGTCCCGATGGACAGCAGCGTGCGGAACAGCCCGCCCATGGGGGACGTCAGCACGACGCTGTCTTCCGGCAGGCCGGGGTCGTACGGGCGGGCATCGACGATGGCGCGCCAGGGCGCGGCGGCCCACGCCGCGCCGGCGTCCATGCAGAGCACCGGGATGGTCGGGGCGCGGAACAGGCTTTCCTCCGTTCCAGCCGGGTCGCGCAGGCGGTGCGCGCCGATGCCTTCCAGACGCGCGAAGCCCTCGGTGGCCGCGTCGGCGAAGCTGTGGCCGCGGCGCAGCACGCGCTCCGGTGCCTCGTCGTGCAGCGCCACCGCGCAGCCGGAGGTGAACAGCCAGTAAGCGACAGCCGAACCGACCTCGCCCAGCCCACGCACCAGCACCGGCCCGCGGCGGGACGGCACGTTGGCGGGGGGACCGGGGTCCCGCACCACGGTGGCCACCGGGCGGATCGGGCGGACGTGCGTGCGCGGGCGCATGGCGAACCTCCTCCTCTTCGAAAGGGGTGCGGTGCGCTCTCCGAAAAAGCGCCACCACTATCCGATAAGGCTCTTGACCGGACTTTGGTTCCCGATGGAGCGCCGAGAAAGGGGAGGGGCCGAAACGCAAGCGGGCCGCGAAGACGCGGCCCGGCGAGACATTGCTGTGTGATGGTGAGGGCCGCGGCCTACGCCTTGCGGTCGGGGTCGTGCGAGTGGCGCACGTCGCGCTCACCCCCGCCGCCGGATGTGCGGCTGCGGTCGGGGTTGGTCGGTTCGCCGGGTTTGGGGCCGGCGCGGTCCGTGGTGGTCTGCTTCTCGTCCACCCGGTTGTCGGTCTGCGTGGCGGGCCGACCGTGATCGGACTTGGTCATGGTCAGCGGTCCTGCTGGTAGCCTTGATGGGTGGTGTTGATCTTGCTGTTGCCGGTGCGGCCCTGCTGGTCGGCGTTCTCCGGCACGCCGCGGTTCGGGCCGCCGGTGTCGGCCTCGACCTCGGGCGCGCTGCCGGGGCCCTTGTCGCTGCGGCCGGCGGGCGGCACGGGGGGCATGTGCTTGGTCATGGGTCCACCTCCTGCGGGTTCGGACCCAGGACAACAGGAGCCCGGCGCGGCGGTTCCCGCGTCAGCGGCGCAGCAGGTCGAGCGCCGCCATCGCCATCACCTGCGCCGAATGCACCATGTCGTCGATGCCCACGTACTCGTCCGGCTGGTGGGCGAGGTCGAGGATGCCGGGGCCGTAGGCGATGCAGTCCTTGAGGTGCCCCACGCGGACGATGTGCTTCTGGTCGTAGGTGCCGGGCGACACCACGTGCTCCGCCTTGCGGCCGAGCACGGCCGCGATGGCGGCCTCGACGGCGCGGACGACGGGCGAGTCCGCGTCGGTCATGGTCGGCAGGAAGGCCAGCACCTCGCGCAAGTCGTAGTCGAAGCCGGGGCGCGTGCGGCGCAGGTCGTCGAGGATGGCGACGATCTCGCCCTTCACCTCCTCGGGGTCCTCCTCGATCAGGTAGCGGCGGTCGATCACCATCCGGCAGGAGTCCGGCACCATCGGGCTCGGCAAGCCGTCGCGATTCTCCACCTGCCCGCCGTGGATGGCGTTGATGTTGATGGTGGACTGGCGGGCCCCCTCCGGCACCACCGGCATGGAGGTCCGCTTGGCCGCGAGGCGGGGGATCAGCTCGTGCTCGATGCGGTGCAGCACCTCGCCCATGTGGCGGATCGCGCAGTTGCCGAGGAACGGCATGGAGCCGTGCGCGACGCGGCCCTTGGTCTCGATCTCCGCCCACCAGACGCCGCGGTGGCCGATGCAGACGCGGTCGACGTTCAGCGGCTCGGGGATGATGACGTGGTCGACGCGGGGCTTGGAGAACCAGCCCTTCTTCGCCAGGTAGCCGACGCCGCCGTAGCCGCCGGACTCCTCGTCCACCGTGCCGGAGATTTCCAGCGCGCCGGGGAAGGGCAGGCCGGAATCCAGGATCGCCTCGACCGCCACGATGGAGGCGGCGATGCCGCCCTTCATGTCGCACGCCCCCCGGCCGTAGACCTTTCCGTCCTTCACCACGCCGCCGAACGGGTCCACCGTCCAGCCGCGCCCGGCCGGCACCACGTCGATGTGGCCGTTGAAGTGCACGCACGGGCCGGGGCTGCCACCCTCGATGCGGGCGACGACGTTGGTGCGCGGGTAGCGGTCGCTGTCGCCGGTCACGCCTTCGGCGCGGACGTACTCGACCTGGAAGCCGCGCGCGGCGAGGCGGCGGCCGATGAACTCGGCGCAGTCGGTGTAGACGTCGCCCGGCGGGTTGACGGTGGGGATGCGGATGAGGTCGCGGGTCAGCTCGACCAGCTCGTCGGTGCGTCCGGCGATCAGGCGGGACAGCGTGTCCTGTGGGTCGAGCGGCATCGGTCCTCCCTCATTGTTCTGTGTACTGGCCCCCCCCGACCCTCCCCCCGCGGAGCAGGGGGAGGGGACCAAAGGATACTACATCTCCTTGTAGTTCCCGTCGTGCCAGACATAGATCGAGTACGCGGGGTTCTTCACGTCGCCCTTGGCGTCGAAGCTGAGCGGCCCCAGCACCGTATCGCTCGGGGCCCCCTCCTTGAGCGCCTTGGCGACCGCCTCGGGCTTGGCGGCCTTGGCGCGCTCGATGCCGCTGGCGATCACCTGCACGGCGGCGGTGCTGAACAGGGTGAAGCCCTCGGGGTCGAAGCCCTGCGCCTTCATCTTGTCCAC
Organism: Azospirillum sp.; assembly: GCF_050789165.1. Classification (NCBI taxonomy): domain Bacteria; kingdom Pseudomonadati; phylum Pseudomonadota; class Alphaproteobacteria; order Rhodospirillales; family Azospirillaceae; genus Azospirillum; species Azospirillum sp. The sequence continues at coordinate 164,602 of NZ_JBOZRT010000105.1, read as the reverse complement.
CGTCGCCTTGGCGGCGGGAATGTTGCGCGGCTCCTTGGGGAAGCTCATCAGCGTGCCTTCGCCCGCCGGGCCGGCGATCTTCCAGAACTCCGGGCTGGCCAGCGAATCGCCGGTCATCAGCGTGGCGTTCAGGCCCTGGTCGCGCGCCTGGCGGATCAGCAGCCCGGCCTCGCCGTGGTAGCCGCCGAGATAGATGATGTCGACGCCGGTCTGCTTCAGCTTGGTGACCAGCGCGGAGAAGTCCTTCTCGCCGGCGGTGATCGCCTCGTAGGTGACCTCCTGGAGGCCGCCGGCGTTCATCGCCTTCTTCACCTCGTCGGCGAGGCCTTTGCCGTACGCCGACTTGTCATGAAGGATGGCGACGCGCTTGCCCTTCTTCGTGTCGGCCAGCCACTTGCCGACGAAGGTGCCCTGGGCGTCGTCACGGCCATAGGTGCGCAGGATGGTGTTCCAGCCGGCCTTGGCCGCGGCGTCGGTGAAGTTCGGCGCCGACGAGGCCGGGCTGATCATGAACACCTCGTTCTCGCCGTAGACCTGCGAGGCGGGGATGGACGAGCCGGAGCAGGCGTGGCCGACCACGAACTTCACGCCCTTGCTGACCAGCTGGTTGGCGACGGCGACCGCCTGCTTGGGATCGCACTGGTCGTCGCCGACCTCGATCTTCAGCGTGTTGCCCTGGACGCCGCCCTTGGCGTTGATCTCGTCGATGGCGGCCTGGACGCCGCGCTTCATCTGCTCGCCGATGGCGGCGAGCTGGCCGGTCATCGGGCCGACCACGGCGACGCTCAACTCCGCGGCCTGCAACGGCCCGGCGGCGACGCCCGCCAGCAGCGCCACGCCCAACAGCACACTCCGCCTCATGCTTTCCTCCCCGTTTCCAATTAGGGTTCTGCTATGACCATACAGAACAGCATGGAGCGGCGCTCGCGCGGGCGTCAAGCGGGCCAGGGGGCGCAGGGCATGGCGAAGAAGGACGGAGGACCGGCGGCCGAACGCCTCAGCCGCGCCGACTGGATCGCCGCCGCGCGCCGCGCGCTGGTCGAGGGCGGCATCGCCGCGGTGAAGGTCGACCGGCTGGCTGCGCGCATCGCGGTGACGCGCGGCAGCTTCTATTGGCACTTCAAGAGCCGGGCGGAGCTGCTCGACGCGTTGCTGGAGGAGTGGCGGCACGCCAACGTCGAGCCGTTCCTGCGCGTCGAGGCGGGCGAGGAGGCGCCGCTGATGCGGCTGAAGCGATTCGTCGCGGTGTGGCTGGGCGCCGACGCGTTCGACCCGGACCTCGACTCCGCCATGCGCGACTGGGCGCGCGGCTCCAAGCGGGTGGCCACCCTGGTGCGCGCCGCCGACGCCACGCGCACCGACGTGCTGCGGCGGATCTTCCAGGCGCTGGGATACGGACCCGACGAGGCGGAGGTGCGGGCGCGCGTCACCTACTACCATCAGGTCGGCTACTACGCGCTGGGCATCGTCGAGAGCCGGAAGGTGCGCGAGGCGTTGTTCCCCACCTACTTCAAGGTGCTGTCGGGCTTCGATCCGCCGGAGGGGTGAGGGCCGCCTCCACGAAGGCGATCACGCTCTGCGCGTACCGCTCGGGCGTCACGCCGCGGCGGCGGTATTTGCTTCGCTTGACGTACCAGTCCTGCAACAGCGGCTTCACCAGCGCAGCGGTCATCGTCACGTCGGCCACCTGGAAGACGCCGCGCGCCGCGCCGTCGGCCAGGGTGTCGGCGATCAGCGCCTCGGTCGCCAGTTCGCTGCGCGTCGCGGCGTCGCGGCCGGCCTGGGGGAAAGCCTTGGCCTCCATGTAGGCGAAGGTGAACCACGGCTGCATGGCCTCGGTCAGGTAGACGTGCGTCTCCAGCAGCCAGCGCAGGCGCTCGCGCGGCTCCGCGGTCAGGTCCGGCGGCGGGGTGCCCAGCACCTCGTCGACCACCGACGCCACGGTGCCGAGGATCATCATCAGCAGCGTTTCCTTGCCGTCGAAGTAGGCGTAGAGCCCGCCCATGCTGAGGCCCGAGCCGTCGGCCAGATCGCGCAGGCTCATGGAATGGAAGCCCTTGCGGTTGGCGATGGTGAGCGTCGCCTCGACGATGCGGGCGAGGTTGGCGACCGCCACATGCGGCTTCTTGATGCGGACGATCTCGCGGTGGCGCTCCAGCAGGCGGGCGCACAGGCCCTCCATCGACAGGTCGCGGCCGGACTGGAATTCCTTCAGCGTGCCCATACCGTCTCTCCTGTTGCGCCGCCAGGCATGCCCGCTTAAAATAGCGAGCGCTCGCTCGATTTTTCCAGCGGAAACGGCGCGAAGACAGGGGCGGGGAAGCAAGGGAGGCAGACCGTGAGCTTTGAGGTGGACCTGACCGGCCGCGCCGCGCTGGTGACCGGGGCGTCGAGCGGCCTCGGGCGGCATTTCGCGCAGGTGCTGGCGCGCTCCGGCGCCAAGGTGGCGCTCGCGGCGCGCCGCGTCGAGAGCCTGGAGCGCGTCTGCGAGGACATCGTCCGCGACGGCGGCGAAGCGGTGGCCGTGCCGATGGACGTCACCGACGCCGCCTCGGTGCGCGAGGCGGTGGCCGATGCCGCCGAGGGGCTGGGCGGGCTGGACATCCTGGTCAACAACGCTGGCACCACGCTGGTCAAGCCGGTCCTCGACATCGAGGAGGCGGAGTGGGACGGCGTGCTCGACACCAACCTCAAGGGCTGCTTCCTGGTGGCGCAGCAGGCGGCGCGCGCCATGCGCGAGCACGGGCGCGGCGGCAGCATCGTCAACATCGCCTCGATCCTCGGGCTGCGGGTGGCCGGGCAGGTGGCGCCGTACGTGACCTCCAAGGCCGGGCTGATCCAGCTCACCAAGGTGATGGCGCTGGAGCTGGCGCGGCACCGCATCCGTGTGAACGCGCTGTGCCCCGGCTACATCGAGACCGACCTCAACCGCGATTTCTTCGCCTCGGAAGCGGGGCAGGCGCTGGTCAGGCGCGTGCCGCAGCGCCGGCTCGGCCAGATGGAGGAGCTGGACGGACCGCTCCTGCTGCTGTGCTCCGACGCGTCGTCCTTCATGACCGGCTCTGTGATCGCCGCCGACGGCGGGCATCTGGTCAGTTCGCTCTAGACGGAGACACCCATGGACTTCGCCCTGTCGCCCGAGATCGAGGACTACCGCCGGCGCGTGCGCGCCTTCGTGAACGATGAGATCCTCCCGGTCGAGGCGGACCGCGCCAACTGGGATGAGCACGAGATGATCGCGCTGCCGGCGCTGGAAGGGCTGCGCGCCAAGGCCAAGGCGGCGGGGCTGTGGGCCTTGCAGATGCCGAAAGCACGGGGCGGGCAGGGGCTGCCGGTGGTCGGCATGGCGGCCTGCTACGAGGAGATGAACCGCTCGATCTTCGGGCCGGTGTGCTTCAACTCCTCGGCGCCGGACGACGGCAACATGATGGTGCTCAACAAGGTCGGCACCGAGGCGCAGAAGGAGCGCTGGCTGCAGCCGATCATCGACGGCAAGGTGCGCTCCGCCTTCGCCATGACCGAGCCGCATCCGGGCGGCGGCTCCGACCCTTCGATGATGCTGACGAAGGCGGAGCGCAAGGGCGATCGCTGGGTGGTGCACGGGCGCAAGTGGTTCATCACCGGGGCCGAGGGGGCGCAGCACTTCATCCTGATCGCCCGTACCTCCGACGATAAGCGCAAGGGACTGACCGCCTTCCTGTTCGACAAGGACCAGCCGGGCTGGGAGCTGGTGCGCCGCATCCCGATCATGGGGCCGGAGGAGCACGGCGGGCACTGCGAGCTGGTGTTCGACGGGCTGGAGATCCCGGACGACCAGGTGCTGATGAACGTCGGTGATGGGCTGAAGGTGACGCAGATCCGCCTGGGGCCGGCGCGCCTGACCCACTGCATGCGCTGGACCGGGCTGGCGAAGCGCTGCCTGGAGATCGCCGGGGCCTACGTGAAGGAGCGTGAGAGCTTCGGCATCCCGCTGGCGCAGCACGAGGGCGTGCAATGGATGCTCGGCGAGGCGGCGATGCAGATCGAGCTGGGCCGGCTGATGGTGATGAAGGCGGCCTGGACGCTGGACCAGGGCGGCTTCGCCAAGAAGGAGCTGTCCATGGCCAAGGTGCTGATGGCCGACACGCTGTTCAAGGCGGCGGACACCGCCATCCAGCTGTGCGGCGCGCGCGGCTATTCCAAGGACACGGTTCTGGAGTGGATCTACCGCTACGCCCGGCAAGGCAAGCTGGTGGACGGCGCCTCGGAGGTGCACAAGATGGTGCTCAGCGGCTTCTACCTGAAGGAAGGTGACGGCTTCTGGAGCTGGGGATGAGCATGGGCGGGCTGATCAACGAGGAGACGCAGCCGCGGCTTGAGGCGTGGCTGGCGGAACAGCTGGGCGCGACCAGCGTCGCCGTCGACGACGTCAGCCGGCTGAGCGGTGGTGCCATCTCGGAGAACCTGGGGTTGACGCTGGCCGTGCAGGGGGGGCGGCTGGACGGCCGGAACGCCGTGGTGCTGCGCGCCGCACCGCCCATGGAGGTCTCGGCCAGCCTCAGCAAGGCGCAGGAGTTCGCCGTGCTGCGCGCCGCCTTCGCGGCCGGCATGGCGGCGCCTGAGCCGATCGTGGCGTGCGAGGATACCGCTCTCCTCGGCCGCGCCTTCTACGTCATGCGGCGGGCCGAGGGCGTCGCCGCCGGCTTCCGCGTGGTCAAGACCGACGAGCCCCAGCGCGCGCTGGCCCGCGAACTCGGGCGCCAGTTGGGCAAGCTGCATTACGTGCGGCCGGGCACGCCGGGTCTGGACTTCCTGCCGCAGCCGGAGCGTAGCCCGGCGCTGGACGCGGCTCGCCAGTATCGGGAGTGGGCCGGCGCGGTGGCGGAGCGCGACCCGGTGCTCGCCTACGGGCTGCGCTGGCTGGAGGTCAACGCGCCGCCGGCCGCCGAGGTGGTGCTGTGCCACCGCGATTACCGCACCGGCAATTACCTGGTGAAGGACGGCGAACTGACGGCGGTCCTGGACTGGGAGTTCGCCGGCTGGTCCGACCCGATGGAGGATCTGGGCTGGTTCTGCGCCCGCTCCTGGCGCTTCGGTCGGTTCGAGCGCGAGGCGGGCGGCATCGCCGACCGCGCCGATTTCTTCGCCGGCTACGAGGAGACGGCTGGGCGCAAGGTCGAACCGGCGCGGGTGGCGTACTGGGAGGCGTCGGCCTACCTGCGCTGGGCCGCCATTGCCATCCAGCAGGGACGCCGCCACACCTCCGGCACCGAGCCGTCGCTGGAACTGGCGCTGACCGGACGCATGCTGCCGGAGATCGAGCACGACCTGCTGCTGCACCTGGATTCCCTGGAGGGAGCATGAGCATCGACCAGCCGGATGCCCGCGGACTCGTGGAGATCGCGCTGAAGACCTTCCGCGAGGTGGTGCTGCCCGCCGTGCCGGCGGAGCAGCGCTTCCCCGCCCTGATGATCGCCAACGCGCTGTCCATCGCCGAGCGCGAGTTGAAAGGCGGTGCCGACGCGGCCGCGGCGCTGGGACGCCTGCTGGGCGAAGAGGGCGACGCCGACACGCTGTCGCGCCGGCTGTGCGCGGCGATCACCGAGGGGCGGTTCGACGGCAGCCCGGAGTTGCGCCCGGTGCTGTGGGAAATCACCCGCGCGCGGCTGTCCGTGTCCAACCCGAAGTACCTGCAAAAATGACCACCTTCACGCCGCTGGCCGGGACCACGGCGCGACGGCGCGTCGTGCTGATGCGACACGGGCACGTGTCGTACTACGACTCCGCCGGACAGCCGCTGAATCCCAAGACGGCGCCGCTCACCGACGAGGGGCGGGGGCAGGTGCGCGCGACCGCGGAGGCGCTTAAGGACGTGCCGTTCGACCGCATCGTCTGCTCCGGCCTGCCGCGCACCCGCGAGACGGCGGAGATCGTGGCGGACGGGCGCGGGGTGAGCGTGGAGGACGATCCCGGCTTCCTGGAGATCCGCGCCGGGCGCTACCGTCTGATCCCCAGGGAGGAGCGCGCCGCAGCCTACCTCTACGGTTTTGACGGCGCGCACCTGCCCGGCGCGCGCTTCGCCGGGGGCGACGCGATCGCCGAGGTGCAGGCGCGCGTCGTCGCGGCGCTGGAGCGCTGGCTGGCGAAGCCGGGCTGGACCCACCTGCTGCTGGCCGCGCACGACGGGGTGAACCGGCTGCTGCTGTCCTGGGCCTGCGGCGCCGGGCTGGCGGCGGTGGGCAGCTTCGACCAGGACTACGCCGCGTTCAGCGTGCTGGATGTCGACGTGGAGGATGGGCGCGCCACGCGCCGGATCCTCAAGGCGGTCAACGTCACGCCGGGCAATCTGTCCAAGGCCGGCCGTCACGAGACCAGCATGGAGCAAGTCTTCCGCCCGCTGCTGGCGCTGGACTGAGGCGCGGGTCAGACCGGCGTGCGCAGGCATGCCTCCAGCAGGGGCTTCCAACCCTCGATCATGACGCGGAAGGCGTCGTCGGTCAGCGCGTCGAGCGTCGCGGCACCCTCGTCGGAGAGGGCGGTGTAGGCATAGGCGATGGTGGCCCTGGTGTGATCCTGACCAATCGCGTCGCAGGCCACATCGACGAACCCGAAGCGCGATTCCGGCGTGACCCGGGCATAGCGGACCCGGTGCCGCTCCGGCTCCCAGCGGACGCAACTCCACAGCGTGGTCTCGCCGCCATGGTTGGTGCGGAAGATCATGCCTTCCTGCGTGTCGCCGGAAGCCGGGTGCAGGAACTCCGGCTCCCACTCCGCCACCCAGCGCCGCTCGCCGAGTGGCGTGAGCAGGGGAAACACCCGGTGGACCGGAGCCTCCACCACGATGGCGTGGCAGCGCTCGATGTGCATGGAAACGGTCATGCCTGTCCTCCGTCGTCCCGCAACGCGTGGCTGTCGCCTGCGGTGAGTTCGAGGCCGTAGATCCGCTTGAGTTCGGCAATGGCCTGCTGCGTTTCGGGGCCGAACGCGCAACGCCCCTCGAAGGCGTGCAGCACGATGCCCTCCAGCAGGTCGCCGAGGCTCATGTCCTTGTACTCGGCCAGGGCCTTGAGGACCTTCAGCATCCGCTTCTCAAGCCGGACCCCCGTCTGAACGCGTTCGACGGTCACGCTACACTCCATCTAGAATGGTACATTGGTACAATGGTAGGAGCCAGATGGCAAGCGAGTCGCCGACCGCTCATGGCTGAACCAACCGGAGCGCAGGCCCCTTGCGTTGGACAGCCGTGGCGCCGCTGCCCACACTGCGCCGCACACGAACGAGGTCGGAGCACACGGTGACGGGCAGCGAAGAGAGCGAATTTCTGATCGCCGGCACTCCGGCGTTCCGGCGGGCGCGTTGGGCGCTGGCGGCGGCAGGGTTCTCGACCTTCGCGACGCTGTGGTGCGTGCAGCCGCTGATGCCGGAGTTCGCCGCCGAATTCGGGGTGAGCCCGGCGCAGTCGGCCTTAGCGCTGTCGCTGCCCACGGGAATGCTGGCGGTCGCGCTGCTGGTGGCCGGGGCGGTGTCGGATTCGCTGGGGCGCAAGGCGGTGATGGTCGCGTCGCTGCTGGCGTCGGGGGCGCTCGGCGTGGTCGGCGCGCTGGTGCCCGGCTGGCACGCGCTGCTGGCGGTGCGGGCACTGGAGGGCGCGGCGCTCGCCGGACTGCCCGCCGTCGCCATGGCCTACATCGGCGAGGAGGTGGAGCCGCGCTCGACCGGGCTGATGATGGGGCTGTACATCGGCGGTACGGCGCTGGGCGGGATGTGCGGGCGCGTGCTGACCGCGCTGGTCGCCGATGTGGCGAACTGGCGCGTCGCCATGGCGGCCGTCGGCGTGCTGGGGCTGGCGGCGGCGGGCTGGCTGTGGGCCGGGCTGCCGGCCTCCCGGCGCTTCGTGCGGCGGCCGGCGGGCCTGGGCGGGCTGGCGGCGGCGTGGCGCGGTCATCTGGCCGACCCGACGCTGCGCGGGCTGTTCGCCGTCGGCTTCCTGATCATGGGCGCCTTCATCACGCTCTACAATTACGTGGGCTTCCGCTTCGCGGCGCCCCCGTTCGAACTGCGGCCGGCAGTGGCCGGAGCGGTGTTCCTGGTCTACGTGGCGGGGGCGGTGGCCTCGCCGTGGTTCGGGGCACGGGCGGCAAAGCACGGCAACGGGCGCGTGCTGCTGGCGGCGGCGCTGCTGAGCGTGGCCAGCGTGGCGTTGATGCTGCCAGCCTCGCTCCCGGCGGTGGTGGCGGGGCTGACGCTGTTCACGGTGGCCTTCTTCGGCGTCCACACCATTGCCAGCGGCTGGATCGGCCAGCGCGCCCGCACGGCGCGGGCCCAGGCCTCGGCCATCTACCTGTTCTGCTACTACATGGGCGCGACGCTGACCGGCTACGCCGGCGGCTGGTTCTGGACAGGGATGGGCTGGGGCGGGGTGACGGCGCTGGTCGGCGCGATGCTGGGCGCGGCGGCGTTGATCGCGCTTCGGTTGAATCGTTGAAAAGGAATGCGCGAGGGAGCATCCTGTGCCCGCTCACGAGGGAAGCGGACGCATGACCAGCCTCGCCATCCATTGGGACACCGACCCGGCCACGGCGGACGTCCAGACCAGCGACCCGCCGGTGGTCTCGGCGCACCTCGCCCACGCCGGCGTCCTGTTCGAGCGGTGGGACACCGCCACCGAACTGCCGACCGACGCCGACGAGGCGGCGGTCTCCGCCGTCTACGGCGAGGCGATCGAACGGCTGAAACTGCACCGCGCCTTCCAATCCTTCGACGTGGTGCGGGTGACGCCCGATACCCCCGGCCTGGACGCCCTGCGCGCCAAGTTCCTGGCCGAGCACACCCACACGGAGGACGAGGCGCGCTTCTTCGTCGCCGGGGCCGGCTCCTTCTTCCTGCACATCGGGCGCAAGGTGTACCGGGTGTGCTGCGAGCGCGGCGACCTGATCAGCGTGCCGGCGGGCACCCGCCACTGGTTCGACATGGGCGCGCGGCCGGGCTTCACCGCCATCCGCTTCTTCACCCGGCCGGACGGCTGGGTCGCGGCGTACACCGGCGACGCCATTGCCGAACGTTTCCCGGCCCCGGTCGCCTGACTCCGAGGTGCGTCGATTTGTGCTATGCGGAAACGGTGTGGAATGTTGCTGCTCCCTATGACAAAGGTTAGAAATAACCGTAGGGAGAAACGTTCGCGCCGTTACCTCCGATGGTAGTGGCGCGCCGAACGCCGAGGTGTGCATGGCGCCGAGTGGTCACGCGGTCAACGAGACCGGCAACGGGTTCATCGACGGCACGCACAACGCCCTGCTGCGCCGCGTCCACGACATCCGCGAGCAGTGCGTCGACGGCTCCCCGCGCGAGGCGGTGATCCCCTGTTTCGATGCCTTCGTCGGCGAGATGACCGCCCATTTCGGCCATGAGGAACTGATCCTGCGCGCCTCCGGCTTCGCCGGCTGGGAGGAGCACGCCGAGCAGCACCAGACGCTGGGCCTGCAGGTGGGCCGGCTGGTGGACTACCTGCGCGAATGCGACGTGTCGCGTGAGTTCCTGTGTACGGTGGCCGGCACGCTCGACCACGCACTCTCGCAGCACGAGATCAAGCACGACGGTGCCTACGCCGCCCTGCTGCGGGCATCGCCGGCGCCGGCGCAGGGCGCCGACCTGATCGCCTGGACCCCCGGCTTCGAGACGGGTGTCGCGCCCATCGACGCGCAGCACCGGGAGTTGGCCGGGCTGGTCAATGAGTTGCACCGGCTGGCCGCCGGCGTGCACGATCGCGCCGAGGCGATGGCGCTGCTGGAGCGGGTCGGCCTTCACGTGCGGGCGCACTTCGACGCCGAGGAGCGGGTGATGCGCGCCGCCTCGCCGGCCCGCTGCGTCAGCCATGCCGCCAGCCACGCCCAGATGCTTGGCCAGTTCGACGCCATGTGCGAGCAGGTGGTGGCCGGCGTGGTTGCGCTGGAGGTGGCGGTGCGCGACTTCCTGCGCTTCTGGCTGATGGATCACATCCTGGTCTGCGACCGCCCGCACTTTCTGGTGATGGGGCTGGTCCAGCCGCATGGGGCGGTGGCGTAGGCGCCTGTGGAAAAGGGCTGTAGCCCACTGTTCCGCCGGGCATTTTTCGGCCATGCGGCGGCGTATGGGCGTGCCATCAAAATATCACTTGAATCCGGGCCCAATCGGCGTATTTCGTAGCGCACGACGCACTCGCACGTGCCTATGGCCCACTGTGGTTATGCAACGACGTACCGCGTCCTTTTTGGCAGAGCCGGTCATCAGTGGGCCGGTCCCGAGAGGGAGCACAGTATGTTGTCCAGTCGCCACGGCAGGGCCCAGAGACGGTAAGCCCCAGCCGGACATCGACGCCGTGAAGACCCGGAGCTGTTGAGCCTGGGCCTGCGCACGACTCCGGCTGCACCCGTCACCATCCGACAAACCCGACCCTGGTCTGCGGCACAGCAATGGCCGCTCAGGACCGCTTTTGCTCACGGGCCCGCGCCGGGCCCGGAATGGAGTGCGCCATGGGCTTCATCCGTCCCCGTTCCGCGGTCACCCCGCTGCGCCGCGCCGCCAACACCTCCACCGCCGCCGTCGGGCACCGCCCGTCGGTGATGCAGGCCGTCGCCCTGCACCGGCCGGAGGACCCCATGCATTGCATCCGCCCCGGCGTCCTGGCCGAGACGGCGCGCCGCTTCGTGGGCGCCTTCGGCGAGGCGACCGGCGGCGACGTTCTGTACGCCGTGAAGTGCAACCCGGAGCCGGCGGTGCTGCGCGCGCTGTGGGACGGCGGGGTGCGCCACTTCGACGTGGCGTCGCTGGGCGAGGTGCGTCTGGTCCGCCAGATGTTCCCCGAGGCCGAACTGCACTACATGCACCCGGTCAAGGGCCGGCAGGCGATCCGGCAGGCCTACCACCAGTACGGCGTGCGCGACTTCGTCCTCGATTCGATGGACGAGTTGCAGAAGCTGATGCAGGAGACCGACGAGGCGGCCGACCTCGGCCTCGTCGTGCGCCTCGCGCTGCCGAAGGGCAACGCGGTGTACGACCTGTCCGGCAAGTTCGGCGCCCAGCCGGAGGAGGCGGTGAAGCTGCTGCGCGCCGCGCGCGTGGTGGCGCCCAAGGTGGGGGTGAGCTTCCACGTCGGCTCGCAGATGCTCGACCCGACGGCGTACGAGCGCGCCATCGCGCTCGCCGGCCGCGTCATCGCCGAGTCCGGCGTGACGGTGGACGTGCTGGACGTCGGCGGCGGCTTCCCGGTGTCCTACCCGGACGTCACGCCGCCGCCGCTGGACGATTTCATGGCGGCCATCGCGCGGGGCGTCGCCGCGCTCGACCTGCCGGCGCACTGCCGGATCTGGTGCGAGCCGGGGCGCGCCCTGGTGGCGGGCGGCGTGTCGCTGGTGGTGCAGGTGATGAAGCGGCGCGGCGACGAGCTGTTCATCAACGACGGCGTCTACGGCAGCCTGTCGGACGCCGGCGTGCCCGGCTTCCGCTTCCCGGTGCGGCTGCTGCGCCCGTTCGAGGGCATGTTCGGGGGCGACAGCGAGGCGGAGGCCGTGCCGTTCGCCTTCTACGGCCCGACCTGCGACAGCGCCGACCGCATGAACGGCCCGTTCCTGCTGCCGGCCGACGCGCGCGAGGGCGACTGGATCGAGATCGGCCAGCTCGGAGCCTACGGCGCCTGCCTGCGCACGGCGTTCAACGGCTTCGACCAGGCGCGGCTGGTGGAGGTCGCCGACCGTCCGCTGCTGGAGACGCCGGGCCACCGTATTTCTACGCAGGCGGCCTGAGATTTTTTGCAAAGCGTAAAATATCGAGTATAGAACCGCTCGCTCACTCCCACGCCGCGTGGGGGTGACCCGGCCGACGTGGCCATTCGTGGATCTTTTATTGGGGGACCCACCCATGACCCTGAACACCAAGCACTGCGATTTCGCGGGGCGCATGGTCATCGTCGGCTTCGGCTCGATCGGCCAGGGCGTGCTGCCGCTGATCTTCCGCCACATCGGCATCACGAAGGAGCAGATCACCATCGTGACCGCGGAGGAGCGCGGCCATGCGGAGGCGGACGAGTACGGCGTCCGCTTCATCAACAACGCGCTGACCCGCGACAACTACCTGGACGTCCTGCGCCCGATGCTGGGCAAGGGCGACTTCCTGGTGAACCTGTCGGTGGACGTGTCCTCCATCGCGCTGTTCGAGTTCTGCAACGAGGTCGGCGCGCTCTACATCGACACCTGCATCGAGCCCTGGCCCGGCGGCTACACCGACCCGAGCCTGAGCCCCAGCCTGCGCTCCAACTACGCGCTGCGCGAGTCGGCCCTGGGCCATAAGGAGAAGTACGTCGGCGGCCCGACCGCGGTGCTGACGCACGGCGCCAACCCGGGCCTGGTGTCGCACTTCATCAAGCAGGCGCTGCTCGACATCGCCCGCGACACCGGCGTCAAGACCGACGTGCCGAAGGATCGCGCCGGCTGGGCCGCGCTGGCCAAGCAGCTGGACGTCAAGGTCATCCACGTCGCCGAGCGCGACACCCAGGTCGCCAACCAGCCGAAGAAGGTGGGCGAGTTCGTCAACACCTGGTCCATCGACGGCTTCGTGTCGGAGGGCTGCCAGCCGGCCGAGCTGGGCTGGGGCAGCCATGAGAAGGCCCTTCCGCCCGACGGCCACCGCCACGAGTTCGGCTCCGACGCCGCCATCTACCTGCTGCGCCCGGGTGCGAGCACCCGCGTGCGCACCTGGACGCCGCTGGAGGGGCCGTTCCACGGCTTCCTGATCACGCACAGCGAGGCGATTTCCACCGCCGACTACTACACGGTCAAGGAGGGCGGCACGGTCACCTATCGGCCGACCGTGCACTACGCCTATCACCCGTGCGACGACGCGGTGAAGTCGGTGCACGAGTTCGCCGGCAAGAACTGGAACCTCCAGCCCTCGAAGCGCCTGATGATGGACGAGATCGTCAGCGGCACCGACGAGCTGGGCGTGCTGCTGATGGGCCACAAGAAGGGCGTCTACTGGTACGGCTCCCGGCTGTCGATCGGCGAGGCGCGCGAGATCATCCCGTACAACAACGCCACCTCGCTGCAGGTGACGGTGGCGGTCCTGGCCGGCATCGTCTGGGCGCTGGAGAACCCCACCGCCGGCGTGGTCGAGCCGGAGGAGATGGACTTCCAGCGCGTGCTGGAGGTCTGCCGCCCGTACCTCGGCGAGGTGGTCGGCGCCTACGGCGACTGGACCCCGTTGGAGGATCGCGGCCGCCTGTTCCCGGAGGACGTGGACACCGACTGCCCGTGGCAGTTCAAGAACTTCCGCGTGGTGTAAGACTACAGGTGTTCTGCAATGGAAAGGGGTGCTCTGCGGAGCACCCCTTTTTCCTTTGCGGAACCCTTCGCCCTCGAAGCGGTTGTTGCCGCCGATGGAGGGTTGATGCAATGAGAACACGGACGTTTGTTGCGGCTGTGGCGTTTGCTCTGGCGGCTACGCCGGCGCTCGCCGAGGGAAAGAAGCCCAGGCTTCAGGTCGAGAACGACGGGGGGGAGCCGGTGATCGTCCAGGAGGGCAAGGGGTCTTTCTACGGCGACGGCTTCCACGGCAAGAAGACCGCGACCGGCGAGCGATTCGACAAGAACAAGCCCACCGCGGCGTCAAAGGAGCTGCCGCTGGGCGCCAAGGCCACGGTGACCAACGAGGAAACCGGCAAGACCACCGACGTCACCATCAACGACCGCGGCCCGCACGTGCCGGGGCGGGTGATCGACCTGTCGGAGAAGGCCGCCAAGGACATCGGACTGGGCAAGGAGGACGGCGTCGCACCGGTGCGCGTCGAGGCCAAGCCGTCCGAGCAGCCGGATCCCGACGTGAAGGAGAAGCTGGAGGACAAGGCGGAGAAGATCGGCGCCGGGGCGTCGGGGAAGGGCGCGCGGGGCAGCGGGTCGGGAAAGTAATGGCCGTGTTCCCCCTCCCTAGCCCTCCCCCGCTTTGCGGGAGAGGGAACTCCGCCGTATGTCGGTAGCCCCCTCCACCGCAAAGCGGGGGAGGGACGGGGAGGGGGCAATCGGCCGCCCAAGGCACTTGACGCCCCCGCGCTCCCGCTGGATTGATGGGGCATGCGCCCCGCCGTCCTGTTCCCCCTGTTCAAGCCGCTGTCCAGCCTGCCCGGTCTCGGCCCCAAGCTCGCGAAGCTGGCCGAGAAGCTGGCGGGCCCGTGCGCCGTCGACCTGCTGTGGCACCTGCCCTGCGGCGTCATCGACCGCCGCTTCGCCCCGAAGATCGCCGATGCGCCGGGCGGGCGGGTGTGCACGCTGACGGTGCGGGTCGATTCGCACGTGGCGCCGATCAACCCGCGCCATCCCTACAAGGTGCGTTGCACCGACGAGACCGGCGTGCTGGAGCTGATCTACTTCCACGCCCGCGGCCCATGGCTGGAGAAGCAGATCCCGGTGGGCAAGAGCATCGTGGTCAGCGGCAAGGTGGAGTGGTTCAACACCACGCTTCAGATGCCCCACCCCGACGCCGTGGTGACCATCGAGTCCCGCGACGAGATCGAGGCGGTGGAGCCGGTCTATCCGATGACCGCCGGCCTGCCGGCCAAGACGCTGCGCAAGGCGGTCCGTGTGGTGGTCGGCGAGGTGCCGGAGCTGCCCGAATGGCAGGACGCCGCGTGGCTGAAGCGGCGCGGCTGGCCGACGTGGCACGACGCGATCCGCCGCGCCCACCACCCGGAGGACGAGGCCGACCTGCGGCTCTCCGCGCCGTTCCGCCAGCGCCTCGCCTTCGACGAGCTGCTGTCGAACCAGCTGGCGCTGACGCTGGTGCGGTTGCAGCAGCGTCGACTGGTCGGCCGCGCCACCAAGGGTGACGGACGGCTGCGTGCCGAGGTGCTGGAGGCGCTGCCCTTCTCGCTGACCTCCTCGCAGGTGCAGGCGGTCGCCGACATCGACGCCGACATGGCGGCGGAGCGCCGCATGCTGCGCCTGCTACAGGGCGACGTCGGCAGCGGCAAGACGGTGGTGGCGCTGCTCGCCATGCTGAACGCGGTGGAGGCCGGCGCGCAGGCGGCGCTGATGGCGCCCACCGAGATCCTCGCGCGCCAGCACGCCGAGACGCTGGCGCCGCTGTGCAAGGCGGCCGGCGTGGACATCGCGCTGCTCACCGGCCGCGACAAGGGCAAGGCGCGCACCGCGGTGCTGGAGCGGCTGGCGTCCGGCGAGCTGCCGATCCTCATCGGCACCCACGCGCTGTTCCAGGAGGATGTTGCGTTCAAGGACCTTGCCGTCGCGGTGATCGACGAGCAGCACCGCTTCGGCGTGCACCAGCGCCTGCAGCTGTCGGCCAAGGGGCGCGGCGTCGACGTGCTGGTGATGACGGCGACGCCAATCCCGCGCACGCTGACGCTGACCGCCTACGGCGACATGGACGTCTCGCGCCTGCTGGAGAAGCCGGCCGGGCGGAAGCCGGTGCAGACCGCCACTATCGCCCTCGACCGGCTGGAGGAGGTGGTCGCCGGCATCCACCGCAAGGTGGCGGAGGGAGCCCGCGTCTACTGGGTCTGCCCGCTGGTCGAGGAGTCCGAACAGCTCGACCTCGCCGCCGCGACCGAGCGGCACGCGTTCCTGCGCGCCACCTTCGGCGACCGGGTCGGGCTGGTGCACGGAAAGATGCGCGGTCCGGACAAGGACGCGGTGATGGCCGCCTTCGCCGAGGGGCGGCTGGATGTGCTGGTCGCCACCACGGTGATCGAGGTGGGCGTCAACGTGCCCGAGGCGACGGTGATGGTGGTCGAGCACGCCGAGCGCTTCGGCCTCGCCCAGCTGCACCAGCTGCGCGGCCGGGTCGGGCGCGGCGACAAGCCGTCGAGCTGCCTGCTGCTGTTCGACCCGCACCTGACCGAGACCGCGCGTGCGCGGCTGAAGACCTTGCGCGACACCGAGGATGGTTTCGTCATCGCCGAGGAAGACCTGAAGCTGCGCGGTGCCGGCGAGGTGTTGGGCACCCGGCAGTCGGGCCTGCCGGAGTTCCGCCTCGCCGACCTCGCCGAGCATGGCGAACTGCTGGCCGCCGCCCGCGATGACGCTCGCCTGATCGTCGAACGCGACCCCGACCTTGCCAGCCCGCGCGGACAGGCGCTGCGCACGCTGCTCTACCTGTTCGAGCGGGATGCGGCGGCGAAGACGCTGCGCTCCGGTTAGGCCCTGATCCGCTCCGGCTCCTGCATCGGCTTCTCCGGGGGGGTGACGATGCCGGCGGAGAGCACCATCTTCAGCCCCTCCTCGACCGTCATGTCGAGCACCGTCACCTCGTGCCGCGGCACGAACACCAGATAGCCGGCGGTGGGCGGGGCGCAGGGGATGAAGACGTTGACCATCGCCTCGCCGGACACCTTCTGGATCTCCGGGTGCGCGGTGCCGCTGATGAAGCCCAGCGACCACAGGCCCTTGCGCGGGTACTCGACCAGCACGACCTCGCGGAACGCCTTCGATTTGTTGGCCAGCACCGTCTCGACGATCTGCTTCACCGCGCTGTAGACGCTGCGCACCACCGGCGTGCGGCCGACCAGCCCCTCGCCGGCGCGCAAGACCAACCGCCCGACGTAGCCGGCGGCGAAGGCGCCGATCAGCGTCAGGAACAGGATCATCACCACCACCCCGATGCCCGGGATGGAGAAGGGGAGGTAATTCTCCGGGTTGTAGGTGCTGGGAATCAGCGGGCGGATGCGGCTGTCGATCAGCTCGATGAACCAGGAGGCCAGATAGACCGTGATGGCGATCGGCGCCGTCACCAGGATGCCGGCCAGGAAATAGGCCCTCAACCGGCCCATGAACCCGATGCCCTCGCGCCGGGCGCGGGGGGGCGCCGTCTCCTCGTGCTGCTCGCTGCCGTCCACGCCCGACCCCGGAATCATCGCAATGCATCATAGTGACCCAGGACACGGCGGCGGTCCAGCGCTTGCGGCGCCCCCCGCCAGCCACAACTTTGCTGGGCATGACCGCGACTCCCCGACTGCTGGCGCTCGCCACCGCGCTGCCGCCCCACCGCGTGACCCAGGCCGAGACGCTGGCAACCGCCCGCGCCGTCTTCGCCCCGCGCATGCGCGATTTCGACCGTCTCGCCCCGGTGTTCCCCAACACCGGCATCGAGACCCGCCACATCTGCATGCCGCTGGAGTGGTACCTGCAGCCGCGCGGCTGGCCGGAGCGCATGGCCGCCTTCCAGGACCGCGCGCTCGAGTTGCTGGAGCAGGCCGCCGCCGCGGCGCTGGAACGGGCGAGGCTGCGGGCGGCGGACGTCGACGCCATCGTCTGCGCCTGCACCACCGGCATTTCGACGCCGAGCCTGGAGGCTCTGCTGCTGGAGCGCATGGGATTCCGGCCGGACACCGTGCGGCTGCCGGTGTTCGGGCTGGGCTGCGCCGGTGGCGTGCTCGGGCTGGCGCGGGCGGCGATGGCGGCGCGGGCGATGCCGGGCAAGACCGTGCTGTTCCTGGTGGTCGAGCTGTGTACGCTGGCCTTCCGCCCTGGCGAGGCGACACCGACCAACGTGGTCGCCAGCGCCCTGTTCGCAGATGGGGCGGCGGCGGCGCTGGTGCGCCTGGATGACGGCGACGGCCCGCGCCTGCTGGGCAGCGCCGAGCACACGTGGCCCGGTACCCGCGAGGTGATGGGGTGGCGGGTCGAGGACGACGGGCTGGGCGTCATCTTCCGGCAGGACATTCCGGACATCATCCGCAACCGCTTCCGCGGCGTGACCGACGCCTTCCTGACGCGCGAGGGGTTGGCGCTCTCCGACGTCGCCGGGTTGGTCTGCCACCCGGGCGGCACCAAGGTTCTGCTCGCCGTCGAGGAGGTCATGGCGCCGCTTGGGCAGGGGCTGGGCGATGCCTGGGCGGTGCTGCGCGACTGTGGCAACATGTCGGCGGCCAGCGTGATGTTCGTGCTGGAGCGGCGGCTGGCCGGCGGGGCCGCGGGCTTGCAGCTGATGACGGCGCTCGGCCCCGGCTTTACCGCCGGGCTGATGCTGGTGGAGGTCTGAGGTGGGGTGGCCGCAGATCATCGTGCTGCTGGTCGCCGCCCAGCGCCTGGGCGAACTGGCGCTGGCGCAGCGCAACACCCGGCGTCTGCTGGCCGACGGGGCGCGGGAGGAGGGGGCGGGGCACTACCCGCTGTTCGTCCTGCTGCACGGCGGCTGGCTGGCGGCGCTGTTCGCGCTGACCCCGGCGGACGCCCCGGTGAACCCGTGGCTGCTGGCGCTGTTCGTGCTGCTGCAGTTGGGCCGTGTATGGGTGATCGCCTCGCTGGGGCGGTACTGGACGACGCGGGTGGTCACCCTTCCGGGGGCGCCGCTGGTGCGGCGCGGGCCGTACCGCTGGGTGCGGCACCCGAACTATCTGGTGGTGGCCGGGGAGCTGGCGGTGCTGCCGCTCGCCTTTGGGGAGGTCGGCCTGGCGGTGCTGTTCAGCTTGCTCAACCTGCCGCTGACCTGGCACCGCATCCGGGTGGAGGAAGGGGCGCTGGCGCAGCGGGTACAAACTTCGGGGCTCAGCCCAGCAGCTCCGCCGCGATGAAGGTGAGCATCGTCACGCCGATGGCGATGGCGGCGCCGTCCACGTGGTTCGGGAAGGCGTGCCAGAACGGGTCGGCGCCGCGGGGCAGGGGCTCCGGCTCCTCGCTCTCGTCCAGCCACAGGCCGGCGGGCAGGCCGCCGTTGGCCTTCTCGGCCAGCGCGCCGGACAGGTGCGCCATGCCCACCGCGAGATAGCAGAACTTCACGAAGCTCAGCAGGAAGGCGAGCGTGCCGCCGGCCTCGGCGATGCGGTCCACGGCGCCGCCGGTGGCCGCCACGGCCGAGGCCATGGCGATCGCCGCCGCCAGGGGGATCGCGACCACGGACAGCAGGCGCTGGGTGTCGATGCGGGCGGCGGTCGGGATGTTCATCGGTCGGCTCCGGGGCAACTGGCTTCTGCGATGCTTCGTATGCCCTTTGTCCGGCATTCTGGTTAACGGCCAGTTACCAAAGTTACGATTCGCGCAGACCAAGGGTGGCGGTGCGGCGTGAGCTGGGCTATCGTCGGTGGCGTGACCGAGCCCCCCAATCCCTCCCTCGACACCGTCGAGATCCTCAAGCCGCTGGACCCGGACGTCCGCGCGGCGACGGCCCGCCGCTGCCGCTGGCGCCGCTTCGATGCCGGCGAGCAGATCCTGGACCAGCAGAGCGGCACGCAGGACGTCTGCTTCGTGGTGCGTGGCCGGGTGCGGGTGGTGAACCACTCCGCGTCGGGGCGCGAGATCAGCTTCGACGACATCCCGGCCGGCGGCACGGTGGGCGAGATGGCGGCGGTGGACGGAGGGCCGCGCTCGGCCTCCGTGGTGGCGCTGGACGACGGCACGCTGATCGCCTTCCTGGCGCCGAAGCCCTTCCTGGAGCTGGCCACCGGCCACCCGGGGCTGGCGCTGGCGGTGATGCGGCGGCTGTCCGGCATCGCCCGGCGCGCCACCGACCGCATCATGGAGCTGAGCACGCTGGGCGCCAACAACCGGGTGCACGCCGAGCTGCTGCGCCTCGCCCGCCTGCACGCCAAGCCGGACAACACCGCGGTGCTGGAACCGATTCCCCTGCACGCCGACATCGCCGCGCGGGTCAGCACGACGCGCGAGACGGTGGCCCGCGTTCTGGGCGACCTGACCCGCGACGGGCTGCTGGCCAAGCGCGGCAACGCCCTGGTCATCCGCGACCTCGACCGCCTGGAGGAGATCGTCGAGGACGTGCGGGGGGCGCTGTAGATGCCGCATGCGCCGGCGCTGGCCGACGTCCTGGTCATCCTGCTGTCGGCGGTGCTGGTGGTGCCGCTGTTCGAGCGGCTGAAGGCCAGCCCGGTGCTGGGCTACCTCGCCGCCGGCATGCTGATCGGGCCGCACGGGCTGGCGATCATCGGCGACCCCGACGGCGCCGCCATGCTGGCGCACTTCGGCGTGGTGTTCCTGCTGTTCGCCATCGGGCTGGAGCTGTCGCTGGAGCGCCTGCGCGTGATGCGCACCTGGGTGTTCGGGCTCGGCACGCTGCAGGTGGCGGCGACCACGGCGGTGGGGTGGCTGGGCGCCAAGGCGCTCGGCCTGTCGAACGCGGCGGCGCTGGTTGCGGCGGGCGGACTGGCGCTGTCCTCCACCGCCATCGTCATGCAGATCCTCAAGGAGCGCGACGAGCTGGGCGCCAAGCACGGCCGCGTCGCCTTCGCCGTGCTGCTGATGCAGGATCTGGCGGTGGTGCCACTGCTGACGCTGGTGCCGCTGCTGGGCTCCTACCAGTCGGACGTCGCCTGGGCGCTGGGGCTGGCGGCGGTGAAGGCGGTGGCGGCGCTGGTCGGCATCGTCGTGGTCGGACAGGTGGTGCTGCGCCCGGTGCTGCGCATGGTGGCCGCCGCCCGCTCGCCGGAGCTGTTCACCGGGGTGACCCTGCTGATCGTGCTGGGGGTGGGCTGGCTGACCGAGCTGGCCGGACTGTCCATGGCGCTGGGCGCCTTCCTGGCCGGGCTGGTCATTGCCGAGACCGAGTACTGCCATCAGGTCGAGGCCGACATCGAGCCGTTCCGTGGCGTGCTGCTGGCGCTGTTCTTCATGACCGTCGGCATGACGGTGGACCTCGGGCTGGTCGCCACGGCGTTTCCGGTGGTGCTGGCGCTGGCGGTGGCGCTGGTGGCGGGCAAGGCGCTGGTGCTGGGCGGGCTGGCGCGGCTGTTCGGCATCTCCGCCGCCACCGCGGTGCAGGTCGGCCTGACGCTGAGCCAGGGCGGCGAGTTCGCCTTCGTTCTCTATGACCTCGCCCGCGGCCGCGGCGTGCTGGCGCCCGAGGAGGCGCAGCTGATGCTGGCGGTGATCGCGCTGTCCATGGCGGCGACGCCGTTCCTGATGGCCGCCGGCCGCCGTCTCGCCGGCCGCCTCGCCCAGCCGCCGAGCGAGGCCCTGCGCCAGATGGCCGGGGCGACGGGCGAACTGCGCGGCCACGTGCTGATCGCCGGCTTCGGCCGCGTCGGCCAGACGCTGGCGCGCGTGCTGGAGGCCAACGAGGTGCCGTGGGTGGCGGTGGACCTGGAGCCGAAGCGGGTTGGCGAAGGCCGGGCGCGCGGCCTGCCGGTCTATTTCGGCGACGCCTGCCGGCCCGACGTGCTGGCCGCCGCCGGTGCCGGGCACGCCCGCGCCGCCGTGGTGACGCTGGACCACCCGGCGCTGGCCGAGCGGGCGGTGCGCGCGCTGCGGGGCGGCAACCCGGCGATGACCATCGTGGTGCGCGGCCACGACGGAAGCCACGCCGAGGCCCTGGAGCGCGCCGGCGCCACCTTCGTGGTGCCCGAGGCGGTGGAGGCCAGCCTGGAGCTGGGCGGCACCGTGCTGCGCGGCCTGGGCCAGGACGCCTACGACGTGGAGCGCGGACTGCACCGCTTCCGCGAGGACGCGTACGCGAGCCTGGGGAACCTCATTCCGGCGAAGCCGCCACCGCGGCGGCATCCGGTGGCGGTGCCGATCAGCCTGGATGACCTGAACGATCCGCGGCGGTGAGGAGCCGAATGGAACACTGTGGAACACCATGGAACAATGTGCGCGGCGTGTTCAGTTCGGTGGGGTGGTCACAGTTCTGCTGCGGACCATCATCCTATACCGCTTGAGATCGAACATTTCAAGAACAAAGCCGCGCGGCCGGCGAGTGCCGGCCTGTGGTTTAGATGGTTTCCATCCGCGTGGGCCCTACATCGCAATCCGCGTCTGGATCCCGTCGTACTCGGCTCTCAGGTCGCCGGTTTCGCCCCGCTCGATCAGGCCGGCTTCGGTCAGCGCCTGCACGTCCGCGTGCACGTTCTTGTAGTCGCGCCCGAGCGCCGCCGCCAACGCGCGCACGCTGGCGGTCGGATGGCGGTGCAGATGCCGCAGCAGTTCCAACCGCTTGGCGGTCAGCGTGCGCGCCAACGCGTCCCAGTCCGCAAAGTTGATCGAGCTTTCCGCTTCGACGGTCTCGCCCTTCTCGACGCGGTGCACGGCGTCGGTCACTTCGGCGGCGATTTCCCGCAGACTCTTGCCCACCGTGATGCGCAGGTCGGTCATGACTGTTCTCCTCTCAGCGCTTCCACATCAGCCACGAAGTCGGCGAGCAGCGTTTCAATGTCGATGAACATGTAGGGCAGTTCCAGACCCTTGATGTGCTTGTGATCGCCCTTGCCGCGTTCGTTGTCGTAGCCGACCAGGCGTTCGCCGCCTTTGCCGTAGTACAGGGCATACTTGAAGCGATGCTCGCTCGGCGGGACGGGGGCGAGCACCTCCCACACCCGGATCTGCACGATGCCGCCATCCGCCAGGATCATCTTGCGGTCACGGAGGAGGCGAGCTTTCGGCATGCTTGATCGTGGTGTGGCCGCTCTATGGTGTCAAGGGCCATATGGTATGCATCGCCACTGGGCGTCGCCCCACTTGCCGCCTTCCCGCCGTTGGGCTACCTCTCACCCCCATGACGAACGATCCGACCGAATCCCCCGCCGATCCCGCCCCCGACGCGCTCGAATCCCGCCGCAAGCGTCTGCGGTTCCGGTCCTGGCACCGCGGCACGCGGGAGATGGACCTGATCATGGGCTCCTTCGCCGACGCCGCGACGCCGGCGTTCGACGCCGTGCTGCTCGACCAGTACGAGGCGCTCCTGGAATTGTCGGACCCCGATCTCTATAACTGGATCACCGGCAAGGAGCCGGTCCCGGCCGAGCACGACACCGAGGTCATGCAGCGGTTGGTCGCGTTCCGCTACACCCCCCGTCAGGGCTCCTGACGCCCGCTCCCTGATCCCAGTGCAAGGTCCGCCGTGATCAAGTTCGACTTGCAGCCCGGCCGGCCCGCCCGCCTGCTGGTCGGCGGCGCGCCGGAAGGGCACGACGCCCGCATCCTCGCAGCCCTGGCCGAGCGCGCCGGCGCGGCCGGCGTGCTGCACGTGGCGCTCGACGACGCCCGCACCGCGCGGCTGGCCGAGGCGCTGGCGTTCTTCGCGCCGGATCTGGAGGTCCTGCACCTGCCGGCGTGGGACTGCCTGCCCTACGACCGCGTGTCGCCGAACGGCGAGATCGTCGCGGCGCGCATCGACGCGCTGACCCGTCTGATGGAGCGGACCGACCGGTCGGCTCCCCTGGTGGTGCTGACCACCGTCAACGGGCTGCTGCAGAAGGTGCCGCCGCGCGCGGCGTTCCGCAACGCCACGTGGTCGGCGAAGATCGGCCAGCGCATCGACCTGGAGAAGCTGCAGACCTATCTGGCGCAGAACGGCTACACCCGCGCCCAGACGGTGCGCGAGCCGGGCGAGTTCGCCATCCGCGGCGGCATCGTCGACCTGTTCCCGCCGGGCACGGCGGAGCCGCTGCGCCTCGACCTGTTCGGCGACGAGCTGGAGGGGGTGCGCGCCTTCGACCCGATGTCGCAGCGCACCACCGAGAAGTGCGACGGCGTGGCGCTGAAGCCGGTGTCGGAGGTGTTCCTCGACGAGGCGGGCATCGCCCGTTTCCGCTCCGGCTACCGCGAGCTGTTCGGCGCGGTCACCGACGACGACCCGCTGTACGAGGCGGTGTCGGCCGGGCGCAAGATGGCGGGCATGGAGCACTGGCTGCCGCTGTTCCACGAGGGCATGGACACGCTGCCGGACTATCTGCCGCGCGCCATCGTTTCACTGGACCATCAGGCGGAGGAGGCGCGGGATTCGCGCCTCGCCCAGGTGCAGGACTTCTACCAGTCGCGCGCCACCATGATGGGGGTGGACAAGAAGGCCGGGCAGCCGGTCTACAAGCCGGTGCCGCCGGGCATGCTGTTCCTCGACAAGGGCGGCTGGGACGCGGCGCTGGCCGGTACGGCGGTGGTGCAGCTGCAGCCCTTCGCCACGCCGCCGGGCATCAAGGGCACGCAGGACGCCGGCGGGCGGCTCGGCCACGACTTCGCCGAGGAGCGGGCGCGGCCGGACGTCAACGTCTTCGACGCGGTGCGGCAGTTCATCGAGCGGCTGCGCGCCGACGGGCGCAAGGTGCTGGTGGCCGGCTACTCCGCGGGCTCGCGCGACCGGCTGATGAGCGTGCTGGCCGACCACGGCATCCACGGGCTGGAGCCGGCGGACAGCATCGCCGACGTGCAGCGCTTCGACCGCCATGTCACCGCCATGGTGGTGCTGGGCATCGAGCACGGCTTCGCGGCGCCCGACCTCGCGGTGATCACCGAGCAGGACATCCTCGGCGACCGCATGGTGCGGCCGGCCAAGAAGAAGCGGAAGAACGCCAACTTCATCGCCGAGTACTCGGCGCTCACCGTCGGCGACCTCGTGGTGCACACCGACCACGGCATCGGGCGCTACGACGGTCTGGCGACGCTGGAGGTGTCGGGCGCGCCGCACGACTGCCTGCGCATCATCTACCTGGGCGACGACAAGCTGTTCGTGCCGGTCGAGAACATCGAGGTGCTGACCCGCTACGGCTCCGAGGACGCCGGGGCGCAGCTCGACAAGCTGGGCGGGGCGGGCTGGCAGGGGCGCAAGGCGCGGGTCAAGAAGCGCCTGAAGGACATGGCCGAGGCGCTGTTGAAGATCGCCGCCGAGCGCGAGCTGAAGCGCGCCGAGGCGCTGGCCCCGCCGGAGGGCATCTACCAGGAGTTCGCGGCCCGCTTCCCCTACCCGGAGACCGACGACCAGCTGAAGGCCATCGAGGACGTGTTCACCGACCTCGGCTCCGGCAAGCCGATGGACCGGCTGGTGTGCGGCGACGTCGGCTTCGGCAAGACCGAGGTGGCGCTGCGCGCCGCCTTCCTGGTCGCCATGAGCGGCCAGCAGGTCGCCGTGGTGGTGCCGACCACGCTGCTGGCGCGCCAGCACTTCAAGACCTTCACGACGCGCTTCGCCGGGTTGCCGGTGCGCATCCAGCAGCTGTCGCGCATGGTGACGGCCAGGGAGCAGACGAAGGTCAAGCAGGAGCTGGCCGAGGGCACGGTGGACGTCGTCATCGGCACGCACGCGCTGCTCGGCAAGGGGCTGGAGTTCAAGCGGCTCGGCATGGTCATCGTCGATGAGGAGCAGCACTTCGGCGTCAAGCAGAAGGAGCGGCTGAAGGAGCTGCGCACCGACGTGCACGTGCTGACGCTGACCGCGACGCCGATCCCGCGCACCTTGCAGATGGCGCTGTCGGGCGTGCGCGAGCTGTCGCTGATCGCGACGCCGCCGGTGGACCGGCTGGCGGTGCGCACCTTCGTGCTGCCCTACGATCCCGTCGTGATCCGCGAGGCGATCCTGCGCGAGCACTACCGCGGCGGCCAGACCTTCTGCGTCTGCCCGCGCGTCGAGGATCTGGCGAAGGTCGCCGAGCGGGTGCGCGAGCTGGTGCCGGAGGTCAAGGTCGTCACAGCGCACGGCCAGATGGCGGCGTCGGAGCTGGAAGACGTGATGACCGCCTTCGACGAGGGCAAGTTCGAGGTGCTGCTCGCCACCAACATCATCGAGAGCGGCATCGACATCCCCTCGGCCAACACGCTGATCGTGCACCGGGCGGACATGTTCGGGCTGGCGCAGCTCTACCAGATCCGCGGGCGCGTCGGGCGCTCGAAGGTGCGCGGCTACGCGTACCTGACCTACGCGCCGGGCAAGCCGCTGTCGGGCACGGCGCAGCAGCGGCTGCACGTGATCGAGACGCTGGACAGCCTGGGTGCGGGCTTCCAGCTGGCCAGCCACGACATGGACATCCGCGGCGCCGGCAACCTGCTGGGCGAGGAGCAGTCGGGCCACGTCAAGGAGGTCGGCGTCGAGCTGTACCAGCACATGCTGGAGGAGGCCGTCGCCAACGCCAAGGCCGGCATCGGGCCCAATGGAGATCAAGGCCAGCAGCCGGCGGGCGACGAGTGGACGCCGACCATCAACCTCGGCACCCCCGTGCTGATCCCGGAGGAGTACGTCGCCGACCTGACGGTGCGGCTGTCGCTGTACCGCCGCATCTCGGAACTGGTCGACCGGCCGGAGATCGAGGCCTTCGCGGCGGAGCTGATCGACCGCTTCGGCAAGCTGCCCGGCGAGGTCGAGAACCTGCTGGACGTGGTGACCATCAAGCAGCTGTGTCGACAGGCGGGGATCGAGCGGGTGGACGCCGGGCCGAAGGGCGCGGTGCTGACCTTCCGCGGAAACACCTTCGCCCGGCCGGACAAGCTGATCGGCTACATCGCCGGGCGCGGCGGGCTGATGAAGCTGCGGCCCGACCACAAGCTGGTCTACACCCGCGTCTGGGACGACGAAGCTCTGCGCGTCACCGGCGTGAAGCGGCTGATGAAGGACCTCGCCGACATGGCGGCCGGGATGGACGTGAAGGGTGAGCCGCCGCCCCCGCCGCCTCCACCCCCGCCGCCGCGGCCGACCGCGCTCAAGGCCGGCTCGAAGTTCGGGCGCGTGCCGCCCGGCCGCTTCGGGCGGCGCTGAGGTGGGGGATCTCGCCGCCCGCCTCGCCAAGGAAGACCGCCGCACCACCGGCGACGCGCCGAGCGTCGCCGACGCGGTGACCGCCGACCCGGCGCTGCTGCCGGAACTGGTGGAATGCCTGTTCGTGCCGAGCCCGGGCGTGCGCATGCGCGCCGCCGATGCGCTGGAGCGGGTGTCGCGGGTGCGGCCGCGCGACCTCGACGCCTACACCGACCGGCTGCTGACCGAGGTCGCCGCCATCGACCAGGCGGAGGTGCGCTGGCACGTGGCGCAGATCCTGCCGCGCCTGGCGCTCGACGACATCCAGCGCTGGCGCGCCGCGGCGCTGATGGCGCAGTGGTTCGGCCGCGCCGAGAGCCGAATCGTCCGCACCTCGGCGCTCCAGGCCATGGTGGACCTGGCGGAGAACGACGCGGGCCTGCGCGAGCTGGCGGCGGAGATGATGCGCTCGGCGCTGCGGTCCGGCGTGCCGTCGCTGGCGGCGCGGGCGCGGCGCATCCTCAACCCGCTCCAGGTGGACGAGGCGATGATGGCCGCGGTGACCGCCGCCCCGGAACCGCCGCCGCTGGTGCTGACCCTCATGGACGGCACGCTGGCGGTGGCGCGGCTGGACCCGGGGGAGGGCGTGCCGGCCTGGGTGGACTGGACCGATCCGTTCGTCAGCGTGACGCGCACGGCGGCCGAGCTGTCGGTGGTCTGCGCCGACGCGCGCGTGCCGGAGGACGCGAAGGCCGAGCGCGGCTGGCGCGCCTTCACGGTGGAGGGGCCGCTGGACTTCGCGCTGACCGGCATCCTGGCGCGGCTGGCGGGCGCGCTGTCCGACGCCAACATCCCGCTGTTCGCGCTGTCCACCTACGACACCGACTGCGTGCTGGTGCGCGCCGGGGACGTGGAGCGCGCGGCGGACGCGCTGGGCACGGTCGCCGCGGTGCGGCGGTGACGGCGCTGCGGCGCGCCGGGCCGGACGACGCGGGCTCCATCGCACGGCTGGTGCAGCGCGCCTATTCCAAGTGGATCCCGGTGGTCGGCCGCGAGCCCAAGCCGATGAAGGCCGACTACGAGCACGCCGTGCGCGACCACGCGGTGTGGGTGCTGGACGGCGAACGCGGCGTGATCGCCGTGCTGGAGCTGATCCCGGCGCACGATCACGTGCTGGTCGAGAACGTGGCGGTCGAGCCGGCGATGCAGGGCCGCGGCATCGGCCGCCGGCTGATGGCGTATGCCGAGGCGGAGGCCAAGCGGCTGGGCGTCGGCGAGGTGCGGCTGTTCACCAACGAGCGCTTCGCCGACGACCTGCGCTTCTATGGGCAACTGGGATACGAGGAGTTCGACCGCCGGCCGTACGGGGACTCGCAGCTGGTGTTCCTGGCGAAGCGGGTGGAGTGACTACCGCGCGAACGGCTCCAGCGCGACGCCCTGCCGCAGCGCCGCCAGGGCGATCCCGGCGCAGGCCTGCGCGTCGGACAGCGCGTCGTGGTGCTTGAGCGCGATGTTCAGGTGGCGGCAGACGTCGGGCAGCTTGGTCGGGTAGACGTTCCACACGTGCCGGGCGATGCGCACCGTGCAGGCGAAGGGCTTCAGCGGGTTGCGCAGGCCGTACGCCGCGCAGCAGGCGTTCAGCACGCCCTTGTCGAACGGCGCGTTGTGCGCCACCAGCAGGTCGGCGCGCTCCAGCAGCGGCGCCATGCGCGGCCACAGGCCGGCGAAGTCGGGCTCGCCGCGGCAGTCGTCCCAGGTCAGGCCGTGGATGTGGGTGAAGCGGAAATACGGGCGCGGCGGGCGGATCAGCGCGGTGAGCTGGTCGGCGATGCGCCCGTCCTCCACCAGCACCACGGCGACCGAGCAGGCGCTGTCCCGGCCGTTGTCGGCGGTCTCGAAGTCGATGGCGGCGAAGCGGGTCATGCGCGGGTTGTAGCGCGGACGGGGCTCTTCGCCAACGGACAATCGGGGGGCCCAGCGCTGCGGCTTACCCGGCCTTGCGCGCCTCCTCCTCCGGCGTTTCCGGCGCCACGAGGCCGAGTTCCTCCAGATGCGCCAGCGCACCGTGCGTGTTGGTGGCGACGCGGTCGGCGGCGGTCTCGGCGGTGGCGCGCGGCGTGGCGTCGGCCTCGGGATGGGCGCTCCACAGACACAGCAGGATCGGTGCGTTCGGCCCGAAGTGCAGGCGCAGCCGGCGCACCAGGCGGCGGGCGTGCGGAAGGGCCGAGGGGTTCAGGTACGATACCGCCAGCGCCGCCACGCCGGCGGTGCCCAGCGCGCCCACCGCGCGCGGGCCGACACGCTCGCACGGCAGCACGGTGGCGGCGGTGCCGCGGCGGCGCAGCAGGTCGGCGAGCAGGCCGGCCGCCGCCTCGTCCAGGTCGTTGCGGGCGGCGACGCAGAGCACCGACGGGCTGCCCTCGGCGATCGGCGGGCCGGGCTCGCCGACCTCGGCCAGCGCCTCCAGCACCTCGGCGAAGCCCGCGGCCACCGCCTGCCGGCCCTCGGGACCCAGCGTGGCGCGGGCGCGGTCCTGCTCGGCGAGCGACAGGGCGGGGAGCAGGACGGCGTCGTAGACCTCGGGGACGGAGCGGGTCGCCAGCTCGCCCTCGAGGATCTCCACCGCCTCCTCGGGATCGCGGGCGAGCAGGCGCTGGTAGATCTTGGCCTCGACCGGCAGCACCGGACGGTCGCCCAGCATGACCTCCAGGAAGTTCAGGGCCGGGACGTGCCGGCCGAGCACCACGAGGCACACCGTCAGCGGCGTCGCCAGCAGCAGGCCGACCGGCCCCCACAGCGTCGTCCAGAACACCGCCGCGACGATGATCGCCACCGACGACAGCCCGGTGGCGGAGCCGTACAGCCAGGGCTCGACCACGTTGTTGCTGACCAGCTCGACCGCGACGAACAGGGCGATGGTGAGGACCGGCATCATCCAGCCGGGCGCCACCGCCAGCGACAGCAGGATGGGGAAACTGGCAGCGATGGCCGGGCCGGCGAAGGGGATGAAGCGCAGCACCGTCGCCAGCATCCCCCAGAGGATCGGGTTGGGGACGCCGATCAGCGCCAGCCCGACGCCGATGGGAATGCCGTAGGTGACGTTGACCACCACCTGCATCAGCAGGTAGCGCGCCACCCGTTCGGCGGCGTCGTTCATCGCCTCGGTGGTGCGCGACAGGTCGCCGGAGCCGGCGAGGCGGATCAGCCGGTCGCGCAGGTCCTCGCGCTGCAGCAGCATGAAGATGACGAAGACCAGCACCATGCCGGCCGTCGCCAGCGGGCCGAGCACCGGGCCGAGCACGCCGCTCACCACGTCCAGCGGGCTGGGATCGGGCGGCTGCACCAGCACCGGCACCGGGCGCGGCGGCTCGGCGGCCGGCCGGGGCGGGCCGACGGTCGGGGCGGCGGCCGGAGCGGCGGGTGGCGCGCCGGAGGGGGCCGGCGTCTGGGCTTGGCGCCCGGCCTGCTCCAGCTCGGCGCGCAGGTCGCGGATCATCTGCGAGGCCTCGCGCAGCACGCCGCCCTGGGTGGCGGAGCTTTGCAGGGACCGGATCTTCGCCTCGATGTTGCGCTGGTAGGCGGGCAGGTTCTGCGCGAGGTCGGCGACCTGCGTGCCGACCACCGTGCCGAAGCCGGCGATGGCGACGAACAGCAGCGCCGTCACCGCGATCACCGACGGCACCCGTTTCAGCCCCCAGCGCTCCAGCCGCCCGACGATGGGGGTGAGCACGAAGGCGAGCAGCACCGACAGCGCCAGTGGCACCAGCAGGTCGCGCCCGACATAGAGCGCCGCGACCACCAGGGCCACCAGCAGCAGCGTCGTGCGTGGATCGCTGCGCGGGGCGGCCGGCGCCACGCGGATCGGCCGCGCCTGGAGCGTCGACGCGGTGTCCTTCGCCATGCGGGCGGCCTCCTGCTCTGTGCCCAGCGGGAACAGGGCGGGGCCGGCGGCGGTTCCCAGCGTGAAGGCCGGCGGCTGGGGTCAGGGGGCGACGGCGGTCGCCAGATCCTCGCTCTCGTCGACGGCGAGGTCGAGCAGCGGGAGGAAGCTGGCCGGCTCCTGCGCGCCGGACAGCGCATAGCGGCGATTGAAGACGAAGCAGGGCACCGCCTGAAGGGTCAGCTGGCGGGCCAGCGTGTCGGCGGAGCGGACGTTGGACACGTCGGCGTCGCTCAGCAGTTGGGCCCTGATCTCGGCGGCGTCGAGGCCGATCCGCCCGGCGGTGGCGGCCAGCGTGTCGATGTCGCCGATGTCCAGCCCCTCCACGAAATAGGCGTGGAACAGCGCGTCCACCATCGCCCCGGACGGGCCGCGGCGGCCGGCCATGCGGATCAGCCGGTGCGCGTCGAAGGTGCTGGGCATGCGCCTGATGCGGCCGAGGTTCAATTCCAGCCCGTCGCGGTCCGCCGTGTCCTCGATCACCGAATGGATCTGCCGGGCCCGTTCCGGGCCGCCGAACTTGGCGGCCATGTAGGCGTCGCGCTCCATGCCGCCGCGCGGCAGGTCGGGATTGAGCTGGAAGGGCTGCCAGCGCACCTCCGGCCGTACCCGCGGGCGCTCGGCCAGGGCGCGCAGCAGGCGGTGGCGGCCGATGTAGCACCAGGGGCAGGTCAGGTCGGCGAAGGTCTCGATGAGCATGGTCCCTACTATCCCCAAATCGCCGCCGCCCGGCAATGATGCAACCCTTTGTTAACCCATACAGCCCGACAGTCGTGACGCTCGAACGGACGGAGGCGGTCGTGAGCGATTCCTATGTCGACGGCAAGGTGCGCGAGGCGTTGCAGGCCGCGAAGGGCAGCCCGTCGGTGGCGCAGAAGCTGCTGATCAGCTGGGCGGTCAATGACCCCGACCTGCTGCTGGGCATGGCGCAGCCGTTCCTGAAGGCCATCGCCGGCGCGGCGGTGGCGCGCGCCGGACGGCGCACCGCCGCCCCCAAGGCGGCCGGCGGCGCCCTGTCGCGCGAGGCGCTGGAGCGGGTGCTGAGCCGCATGGGCGAGGCGGACGACGGCGACGTCGCGCCGCAGCCGGCCGCCCGCGCCGCGGCGGCTCCGACGGCGGCTCCGGCCCGTCCGGCGCCGTCGGGCGTCAGCCACGAGAAGTCCATGCTGACGCTGGCCAAGGCGTTCGCGGCGAAGAAGGTCCGGTAGGGCCGCCTAATCGAACACCCCGTCGAACCAGCCGGGCTTCGGCGGGACTGTCTTGTAGACCGGCGGCGGGCTGGCCAGCGCGGTCTGCCCGTTCTTGTACGGGTCGGGCAGGTAGTGGCAGTTCACGTCGGCCAGCGTGCGGTAGCAATAGATGTTGGAGCGGTCGACGACCTTCGGCTCCGGGCACAGCTCGCCGGTCTGCTCGTAGCTCACCACTGAACAGTCGCGCCCGGTGATGCCGGACTCGATGTGGTTCGCGATCGTCTTCTTGGTCGTGGTCACCGCGACCACGTCGGCGGTCGCGGTGATCGCGGCGAGGGGGCCCGGCTTCGGCGACCAGCAGCCGGCGAGCAGCGCGGCGGCCAGCGTCAGAACGGCGGTGCGGCGAAGCGTCGGCATGGCGCGGTTGCGACTCCTGTGGATCCCCAGCGGGCATTGCACGCCCACCCTGTAAACAAAGTGTGAATTCAGCGCAGCAACGTGCAGATCCGCGACCGGCATTCGACCAGCACGAACGCCTCCTTGTCCTCCGAGCAGCCGACCTTGAACACCGTGGCGGCCTCGCGGCCGACGAGGTGGCGCAGCACCTCCACCTTGGCCGGGGTGCAGCCGCCGGCGCGCGCCGCCTCCTTCGCCTCGGCCTGGCCGGCGGACACGGTGACGGCGCCGGCCGGGACGGCGGCCAGGAGCAGCAGGAGGGCGGCGAGGGCAGGGGCGCGGTGCATGGTCCCCGCAGTATGCCACGGCCGGCCAGTGCCGGCCAACCGCGGCTGAACCAGGCAACGCCGAGTATGACCTCGCGCCGGCTTGAAGGTCGGCCGGTGCCGCGGCATTGTGCGGTCGATGGGTGGTTTTACCAATTGCGGGGCGGATCGGCACGCTGCCATGAACGACCGGCTGAGCGCGTTGCGCGCACTGTGGGAGGAGCGGAGGGGCGACCGCGCGCTCCCGGAACGCCGCGACTTCCTGGCGGAGGAGTTCCGCCCCTGGTTCGGCCACCTGTGCATCGTCCGAGTGGAGGAGCCGGCGGCGCGCTTCCGCGTCACGCTGGCGGGGCTGGAGGTGGTGCGCTACTACGGCCGCGACCTGACCGGGCGTTGCCTGGACGACGAGATGTCGGTGGAGGGCTTCGGCTGGGTCGTCGAATCCTACCGCGAGTGCGTGCGCCGGGCCGCGCCGTACTGCGCCAGCGTCCCGGCGCTGGCGTTCAACGGCACCGCCATGGCGCTCAACCGGCTGATGCTGCCCTGCGGGCGCGACTGCCGGGTGGACACCGTCATCGTCGGCATCTACCCCGCCGGATAAGAAAAAGGCTCCCCGCGGGGTGGGGGAGCCTTGCGGGCGATGGGCCGGACCGTTTCCGGATGGCCGCGCCGCCAGGGTGAAGTGCGATCCGCCAGGATATCGCGACGTGCAACTTCGGCAGCCGGTCTGCGTGACCCAGATCGCAAACCATCCGCCGATCCTCACTGTGATCCGATAACCATGGCTGTGCAAATGTACCGTTTGCTTTGGGAATTGTTTCGGATTTCGTAGCGTATCCGTGCAAACGAAAAGGGCCGCCCCGAAGGGCGGCCCTGGACGTGACGAACCGAGACCGGCCGATCAATCCTGCTGCACCGTGCTTGCGTACGGCGCTGCCGACGGCGTTCGATGGAGGCCATCGAACGCCTTCGTCATCAGCAGGAGTAGTACATCTTGTACTCTTTTGCGGCCCTGAAGCCCTTCATTTCCGCCACTTTCCGAAGCCAAAAAGTCTAACGCGTTAGACTTTCTTGTTCCGGCGCCGTTCCTCGACCGCCTCCTCCCACTTGGTGATGGCGCCCTGGGCCATCGCGCGGGTCCGCGGCAGGTAGGTCTCGAGGATCTGGCGGGTCGTCTCGATGGTGTGCCCGGACACCGCGCTGATCTGCGCCTCGGTCGCCCCGGCCTCGGCCATGCGCACGCAGGCGGTGCGGCGCAGGTCGCGCGCCTGCAGCCCGGCGCCGGCCAGACCGGCCTTGGCCAGGATCTCCCGGAAGGCGACGTTGAACGCCGGATAGCTCACCGGCTTGCTGTTGTACGCCACGACGGTGGTGGCCGTCGGCCGTAGGGTCTCGAGGTGCGCGGCCAGCGCCGAGTGGCACGGCACCTCGACCAGCTTGCCGGTTTTCTGCTGGCGGACCAAGGCGGCGCCCGACCGCAGATGCGACCAGCCCATCTTGAGCATGTCGATCGGGCGCTGCGCGAAGAAGTGCAGCAGGTGAAACGCGGTGATCATGGCCTCGCCGCGCGGGTGCGCCGCCGCCGCCTTGAGCCAGGCGGCGATCTCCTCGTCGGACCAGATGCGGTCGCGGGCCGCCGGCGCCGACAGGTCGAGCTCCGAGGCATGATTGACCGGGACGATCCGCCAATACTGCGCCGTTTTGAACAGGTTGCGGAGCACGGCGGCCACCTTGCGGTCGTCGCCGATGCCCTCGTAGGTCCCGATGAAGTCGAGGACCATGCGGCGGTCGAACACTTCGAACGGCAGTCCGGGGCCGAGTTCACGAATGTCGTTCAGGATGCGGTTGTAGTACTTCAGCGTGCCTGCCGACAGGTCCTGGTACCCCTTGCTTTCCTTGTACTTGTCGATGACCCACGCGATGCTACCTTCTGCCGCCACCTGCGTGCCGGCCTCGGCGCGATCGGCCTGCGCGTTCAGATGCTCCGCCATCGCGTACCGCTTCACCGGCTCGTCGGGCAGACGGGTGAGCGGGTGGCCGCGGCGCTGCCAATACCAGCGGGATTTGCCGTCGGCGTTATGCCGCTCGGTGACGTACCGCAGCCTTACGTGCATTGATGGCCTCCATGAGCTTGGTCCTGGCGTCCGACGCGGTACCAGCGGAATCCTCGCTCAGCCCGCTGAGCCTGTCGAGGGCGCGGTCGAGCGCCCGGACGTCCCAGACGTTCCGCGCGATACCGGCGCGGTCGAGCGGCAGCGCCGACGGGTACAGCCCCGCCTTGATCGCCCGCTCGAAGCTCGGCGCGGACAGGCCGACGTACTCGGCCGCCTCGTCGACGGTCAGGCACCGTTTCGGCAGGTTG
Source organism: Azospirillum sp. (assembly GCF_050789165.1). Lineage (NCBI taxonomy): Bacteria > Pseudomonadati > Pseudomonadota > Alphaproteobacteria > Rhodospirillales > Azospirillaceae > Azospirillum > Azospirillum sp. Next base: position 129,988 of record NZ_JBOZRT010000105.1, on the reverse strand, counting down.
TCCGGCAGCTTCCGCATCGTCTCGTAGTCCGCATTTCCGCGACCCGTTGTCGCCGCGGGGGATATCCGGTCGCGGATCTCGCGGCGTCCCTCGCAGCAAGAAAGAATCTCGGAAGCCGCCGCGCGGACGCCGCCGCTGAGGGCTCGCGGTACGATGCAACGGCAATACACTGGCGTGCCGTTGGGCTGATCGCGTGTTCCTATACATCCCGCTGGAAAAGCGGCGGACAAACTGATGCAGCCCGGAGGATGCGTGGGGTGACCACGAGGAAGGGGCCGAGGAGACCAAGTTCGGCAAGATCATCGACACGCCTCCCTGTTGTTTGCCGAGCGGCCGTCACAGCGAGGGGGGCGGTTGTCGGCGAACCCAACCGTCCGGCGGCTGGGTGGCGGTGAGTCCCCGCGGGCCACGCCCTCGCGCAGGCGATTGCAGCGGCCCTCACGCTCGGCAAGATGTCGAGGGCGTTATCGAGGTCCTGGTGCACCCGGGCCGCCACCCAGTCGCCCCGATCGCCGACGGCGAGCGAGCTACTCGCCGTCGCGTGTCCGCTCCCGGAGTTCGCCGTCTCTCGGGGCAACATGGGCTCTGAGGCGCTGGGCGGGGTCGGACGCACGCTCGGGGCGGGGAACGCAGATCGCTGCCGGCTGGTAGGTTCTGGCGAGCCAGCCGTCGTGAGCTCGGCGCGCCTCGGCGTGATCCCTTGCAACCACCGGGGTTAAGAAATCGCAGACATCCTCGACCGCGCAGCTTCTTCGCTTCCGGCGCAGCCAGAGACGGGTCGTTGCGACAAGGGCCCGCCACGCCTCTTCCAGGCGCCGGAGCGAATCGCCGATGCGGTCGTCGGCGCGGCCGAGACAGGCGTCCCACCAGTCCAGCAGGGCGCCGACGTAGGTTCTGAGCTGGCCGGCGATGTCCTGCTCGGCGGGGGTGGGAGGACCATCGGCGGGTGCCGCGTTGAGCGGCTTTCGCGCCATCAGATCCTGGATCCGGCGGGCGGCGGTTTTGTCCGCGTGGGCCGCGCGCCGACGGTTCTCGTCCTGCTGCGCGGCAGACGACGGATGCGGCAGCCCCTGGGGCCAATCGCCGTCCCGCTCTTGCCAGGCAGGCGCCAGCGGCAGGCGCGCCCAGCGCTCGGGGCTGTGCGACGCGGACGGGCGGCTCGGGCAACGATCATCCGCCGGCATTTGGCCCGGCCGTCGGCGCTGGCCTCCCGTGCGGTCCATGATCCGTTCTGTGGGTGGCAGGCGACCGTTGGGCGCTGGTGCGCAATAGCTTCCGGGAGCGGCGCTGCCGGACGGCGTCTCAACCGCGGGTTTGCTGCGGTCTGCCGCCGCCCGTCGGGTGGACGGCGCTCCGACCCGTGCGTCTGCCGGCGGGAGGCTCACGTTCAGCCCGGGTTCGCGCGGGCCGTCTGGCTGCGGCGTCATGGCGGCGGCACCGGCCTCCGGCGGCGGGGAAGCGGCCGGGGACTCAGCCGGTTCGGCCGCCGCTGTCTCCGCGTACTCGACGTCGGCATCGCCGCAGGTTCCGGCGAGGTCAAGGTCTGGTGGCATCGCCGCGTCGGCGCCCAGCCGGCCGATGACCGGCGCCGGGTCCGGCGGCGCCTGCGTCGGGCTCGCGTCGTCGGGCCCGATCAGCCAGTACGTGTCCGCGTCCTCGATGTCCGCTTCGCCGCCGGGGCCGGCGACGTCCGGCGCCGGCAGCGCCGGCGCGCCGGCGCTTTGCGGGCAGAACCAGTACGCGTCCGCCTGATCCTCCAACGGCGGCGCTGGCGCGGCTGGAACCTCCCGCTCCGCTGGCGGGGCGTCCGGGAGGCCGGTTGATCCGCGCCCCTTGCCGCAGGGTTGCCGCGCGCCGTCCTGGGCCGCGCCTTCATGCCGTCCGCTGCGAAGCTCCGCAACGCTTGGCAGAGCGTCGAGGACGCCATCGAGGTCCCGGCGCACCAGCGCCGCCGTCCAGGCGCCCCGCTCGCTGGCCGCCAGCAGACGATGGAGCGCCCAGGCCTCGCCGTTGCCGTCAACAGCGAGCACCGTGTTGCGCCGGTCGCCCCAGGCGAGCGTGTAGCCGGCTTCCTGCAGGGCGGCGCGGCGCGCGAGCGGGCCGTCGGCGAGTCGCCATGCCGATGCGACGATCTCGGCGACGGCGGCCTTTCGAGAGCCCGAGCGGCTCTCCTGCTGAGCCTCGGCCTCTGAGCGGCCGGCGCGCGGACGCTGCCGTACGGTCAGCCCACGGAGCTGATCGGCCTCCTCGACGTAGCCGTTCTGTTCGAGATAATTGACCACGGAGCGGTTGTGTGCACCCTTTGTCACGGAGTGGCCGAAACGCAGCTCACAGAAACGGGCAACGACCTCGTTTGCCCGGAAGGAATGTCCAAGATGGACCGCCCGGCCGTCCGGACGGATCCGCAGGTAAGCACGGTGCCGGTGGTTGGGCCGGCCGGTGTCGCCGGGCTTGGCGTGCTCGACTTCGATGTATGGCTGTCCGGAAAGGCCCAACTGCCGCTCGTAAATCTCCCAGGCTTCCGCCCACTGCAGGTCCGACAGTGGCTGGGCGGGCGAGATGGCGGCGTGAAGGAGGAAGTCGCGGGCCCGCGAGCTGGAGATCCGCCACTGCGCCTCGAACTGGCGCAGGGCCGCGTGGACGTCCAGCTCAACAACGCCACGGCCGTCGATGATCCGCACCGACTCGTTGGCGTCGGTGCGAGTCAGATGGGCGGCAAGCCACGCGGCGGCGCTGCGCTGGGACGTCTTGACGATCATGGCGCCGTGCGCTTCCCCAGGACGGCGGCGATCACCCGGTCGGCAAGATCCTTTACGGCGGCTTCAGCCTTTGCGTAGCCGGCCATGGCAGCCGCGACGGCGCCGGCATTGCCCCGGGCCGCGAGCTGGTTGAGGAGCGCACGGATGTGCCGGATGTCCGTAAGCGCCTCGGTGAGGATGGGGAGCGCGGCCTGGAGTTCCGGCGGCGCCGCGATCGGCCGGGGGCGGCGGACCTTCGGTATGGCTTGTCCGGTCGAAGACAGGGCAGCGGCGCGCGCGTACTGCGCCGCCGACAACCCGCGCTCCTCGCCGGCGCGCTGCAGCCTCGCGAACTCGTCCGGCTTCAGGCGGTAGGTGACGAGGCTGGAACGGGCGCGCTGCTCGCTGCCGCTGCCGATGCCGGGGGGATGTCGGGTCGTCCTCGGCATCAAAGCCTCCTGTTGGGGACCGGGGAGGCGGGCCTCTCCGGCGGGTGGGTCCACGGGAGGGCTGGCCCTCCCTGGCGGGGTCCACGGGGCAGCGCCCCTGGCCGGCCTGTGCGTGTTGAAGCCCCTTGGGGCGTAAACCGCGCATGGCTGGCCGGCCCCAGAAGGGGCCGAGACGGCCGGAGAGATGGTGGCGGACGTCGACGTCGCAACGGCCCGGGACAATAATCGCGACGCATGCGGAGGAACCGCGGCGGGTGGCCGGCGCCGTCCGCCTCAGCCGCCGGCCGGCGGTTCGAGCGGCATGCCCGACGCGACGGCGGGTGCGGCCGGCACCAAGCCGGGAATCGGCAAGGGCTGGTCGGCCGGGTGCATCTCCGGAACCGGCGGCGCTGTGTCGCTGTCCTTCCCCGCGCGCAGCCCGGCCGAGGCCGCGCCGGCGGCGGGCCTCGCTGTGCGGGGGCGGGCCAGCTGTTCGGTCATGCGGGCGATGACCTCCTCGAACGCCTTGGCACGGGCGAGGGCCTCGACACCGGCGGTGGCCTGATCCGACAGCTCGGCAATTCGGGCCTCCAGCACCGGAATGCGCGACGCGGTTCCGCTCAGGTCCTGGAGCCGGTGTTCGGCCCGGTCGGCGGCTTTCTGCAGCTCCTCGGCGCGGGCGTGGGCTGTCGTGGCGTCGGCTTCCCACCGCCTAGCGTCGGCCTCGAGATCCGGGACGCGCGCCGCCGCATGGGTCAGCTCGCGGATCCGGCTGACGGCGAGGCCGGCGGCATCGCGCAGTTCGTCGGGGTCGTCGGAGGCTTCCAGACCAATTGCCGCCAGCAGGGATACGACGATCTCCTGCAGCGCCTTCACCTCGTCGGCGGCGACGTCGAACTCCGACACGGCTCGCTCCCGGCTTTCGAGCAGCCCGCGCCGCAGGGCCTCCGCCTCTGCGCGCGCCGCGGCGACGGCAGCTCCCCGAGCTGCAGCTTCCGCCTCCAGAAGCTGCCCAGCCCGCTCCCTTTCTGTCGCGATTGTACGGGTCAGAACGCCGGCGACGACCTGGGTCAGGCCGTCCATCGCCGCCCGGAGTTCGAGGGGCAGATCGACCGGAGCCTCATCGGACGGTGCGGCGGGGGGCGGCAGAGAGGCCGCCGGCGGCGCGGAGTCGGCGCAGATATCGCGGAGGTGCCGGGAGATCGTGGTCATGGATCCGCCGCCGATCCGCTCGCGAACGGCGTCGTAGGTCGGCGGGATTCCGTGCGCGATGAGATCATCGTAGGCGGCCTGCACGGCGGCGCGGGTGGCTTTGGGCATCATGGTCATTCCTTGGCTGCGTCATGCGCTGTTGATGCAAGGACGTGCCGGCAGGCACTACGGCGGCCTACACCCTACGGTCCGACGCGATGTAGGACCGTAGGGTGTAGGCCGTAGCCTACGTTCGTCCCCGCGGCCATATGGTTCTCCGCGAACGGCCGTCTTCGCAGCTGGGGAGCATTCTCCCGCGCCGCGGTCCGGTACGCTCCGGCCGCGGCCTGCGGTGCTCAGGGACCGAAGGGATTCTCGACGCGGCTGAAGGGCAGAGCGCGGCACACGCCGTTCAGCGGCCGAAGAATTGGGCGCTCGAGTTCAGTACGCAGGCGCTCGATCTGCCCATCCGGCACCACGACGACGAGCCCTCCTTCCGGCTCGCCGTCGGCGGCCAGGACGTCGCCGAGGCGGACCAGCGCGCTGGTCGATTTGCCGGCGTTGGTCTCGATTTCGTAGAGCCGGTAGAGCCGGCCGCCGCGCAGCACGACGACGTCGGCCTGGGCGAGGCTCCGCATCGCTGCTGCGTGGCCGAGATCGGGGAGCGTCCGCGTCAGCCGCCCACGGAGACCGGGATGCCGGCCGCGATCGCCCGGCGGCAGGTAGACGGCGTCGCCGGACTGGAGATGGAAGCCGGCCAGCAGGCTTTGCAGACGTTCGTGATGGGACAGCGGTCGGGGAACGCCGGGCACGGCTGCCGACGCCCCGGCAGCCGGCAGCGCGACCGCGCGAACGAGCGAGCCGGGCCGCACCTGGATGTCCGCATAGCGCCCCTTCCGGGCGGGCGGCAGCAGCTTTGCGCGCAGCTCGTTGGCGATCTGCGCGGTCGCCTTGCCGGCGCGGTGCGGGGCATCGGCGCCGGCCAACACCTCGGCGAGGCGGTCGGCGTGCATCCAGCTCCCGAGGCAGCTCGGGTCGCGCAGCACGGTGAGGGCGTCGCCGACGAGAGAACCCGGCCGATGCCGAGCGGACGCATGGATGGCGGGATGGAGAGAGACGGGATAACGCATGGCATGCTCCTGCCCCATGATCGGCCGTCCGGCACGATGCCGGCGGCGGGGCAAGGAGGGCGGGACGTCCGCCGGTGCGGCCGTTCTGCCGGATCGTTCCCCGGATCGCCACCCCGCCGCGCGGCGGCGGTGCGTGCCGGAACTGTTCCTCGGGGCGGCGGGTGGATTTGTGGGAACCGCCCGAAAGGGGCGATCCCATATGATCCTCAGTCCCCGGTCTTGACCGCGCCGATCAACGGATCGGCCGCCGTCGTCATGACACAGGAGGACACCATGCGGATCGTCTACGTTCACTCCGGCACGGCTTCCGCGGCCGCCAGCCTGCTCAGCGGGCACGCCGTTGCCATTACCGATGCCCGAATCCTTCACGATTCCAGCGCCGACGCAGCCGGGCGCGACATGCTGCTGGCAATTCTCGCCGACGGCGATGAACTCCTGGTGCCCGGCGTCGACCACCTCGGCGGAACCGCCGGCGCGGTCCTGGCATCGCTGCGCCGCGCGGCCGATGCCAGGGTCCGGGTCACGATCCTATGTGAGGATCTGGACGGAGCCGCCATTGTCCAGGCCGCCGCTCTTCTCGCAGCCCTGCCGACCGCTGACGACGCGCCGGAGCCACGCAAGGTTTGCAGATCCTATGGCCGCGCAACCCCGGAGCGCGTCGCCAGGATCCTGGCCCTGTCCGCGGGCGGCACCCCGGTGCGGGCGATTGCGGCGGCAGTCGGGCTGTCCATCCCCACGGTCATGCGTGTTCGCCGTATCCACAGGGCTTCCCGGGCTTCTTCCCAGGCCGCTGGCTGCCTGGGCAGTGTTCACTGATTCCGGCCTGCAAGGCACCGGTAGGCAGGATCCACAGGTTAGGGGAACAGTCGTGCAGCCCAACCGCCATATCCTCATCCACCTCGACGGGCCACGTTCGGTGAAAACGGTCGCGGTGTCTCTCGAGCGCTGTGTCGTCATGCTCAATCGCTACACGCCCGACGGACTCTACGACGAGAGCGAACTGCTCGACCGTCCACCGACGCCCGCCGAAGCGCGCGAGGCAATGCGATCCGCGTATCAGAGCGATGATTTCTCCGCCCTGACGCACCAGGACCGGGCGGACGTCCTCTGGCGGTTGGCGCTCATCGCCGCCGGAGAGCCGTCGTATAGGTTTCCGGACGCACCGCGCAGCGGGCGGTGGCGGGATATGGGGGGCTGATCGGCCGTTTTGCCCCGTAGAACAGTGCTCCCCCCTTTTCAGGGCTCTGGTGCTCGCCTCCTGCTGTTATCTGATGCCCACCGCGCGCGACAAACTGTCCGGTCGGTCACGCGCGAGAGGCGAGCTTGCGCGCGGCCTCGGCGCTGATGCCGAGGGCCTCCCCGACTTCGAGCCAACTCTTTTCGAGGTCGCGGAGCCGCCGGGCCTCCGCCCTGCGGTCGGCCTGCTGTTGTCGGCCACTCTTCAGAGCGAGCTGTGCTGCGCGCTCGTAGACCCGGTCTCGGGCGACTCCGGCGGCCGCGGCAATGCTCGTGACGCTCGGAGCGGCTCCGGCTGCGGCGGCCACCTTGACAGTTCGCTCGAGGCTGTTTTGAAGGCGGGAGTCCGTCCTGGCGGTGCGGACCCCGTTGGTCCGGTGGGCCGACAGGCGCTGCCGTTCCGACAACTCCATATCCGACGGCAGCGCCATGATGCCTCGTTGGACATTGCTCGTACCGGTGTAGCGGTACCAGACCCACTTCGCGACTGACCGGCTGATCGCCCGAACCTCGCGCTCTTGTAGAGGATTGTCGAAGTCATTCATTGCCTGCGCCTGACGCTGAACCGCTTCGAACCAGCCTGAGTAGGACTGGTGCCGTTCGCGTGCCCGGTAGGCCCATTTCCGCAGCCAGTCGAACAAGGCGACGTTTCGACCAATGTAGCTACGATCCTCCTGTGGCCTCAGGTTCGTGTTCGCCGCCCGCATGTCGACGGATCCGGCCAATTCGTCGAGCAGATACGTGCGCGCATGCAGCGAATGAACCATCCAGTGGCCGTGAAGGGGGTTCTTGGTCAGTAGGCCGGCATAGCCGGCATCGGCGTCCAGCGTGGCCGACATGGCCCGGTGGACCGCCGCGGCAAAGGCGATGGGACCCCGACGGCCACTGGGGCCCGTGTTCACTGGGACGTCAAGGGCGTAGAGGTAATGACAGCGGCGTGTTTTTGGAGACAGTGTGATGATGTTCGGAGCGGGCAAACCGGCATCCTCCCAATCATAGCCGGCGTTTTCCCGGTCGATGTCGAAGGCCAGCCAATTCTGGATGACCGGTCCGTTGACCTGGATGTACCGCATCGTCTGGGCGATGGGCGCAGGGCGGATCCTTGTCGTCCCAAGTTCGTCCGAGCAAAAAGGCCGATGCGGCAACCGCGAAACAAAAAGCTCTTTCGCGGGGTGAAGGACATTAGCTTGCGGGAGCGCGGTCACTGGATGATCGGCAGGGATGGCTCCATATGCGGAGAGCTGTCGCATGTACGGTCTCACGTGCGCGGCCGGCGCGCGGGCCGGCACAGCCCAAGCGCCTTCCGGGTTCGAGGGCCCAGCCGGCAAGCCTGGGCCCTCTTCGTTGCGCGGCGGAGTTATGGGGATTGAGGGAGGCCACAAGCGGAGGCCGCGTTGCGATCGCACCCTGAATCGTCTGTGGGCGTGATCCCCGGCGACCTCAGGCAGCCTGATGACGCTTGTGGAGGGTGTTGACGGTGCTCGAGACTGCGCCAAGGTCCTTTGGTGATGGCGTTCACCGTTTTGCCGCCGTCCAGCCGTCGCAGCACCTCGGCCTGCGAAACCGGCTGGCTCAGCTTCTGTCCACCGCTGCCTGGGGCTGCCTTGCGGTTAGCGTCGGGAAGCGGACCAAGGCCGATCTTGCTGGCTCCATCGAGCCAATGATCCGTGGAGGAGAAGTTGGGCAGCAGCATCAGTGCTTGGACGATAGTCTGGGCCGTGTAGCCGTCAGTGGCGATCAGCACGTCGGCTTTCGCGCGGGCATCTCTAAGCAGTACATCCAGTTCATGGATATTATCCGCGGTCTGCCGAGTTGATTGGATGACCAGGGGAGCCCCGCGGGAAGAAGCAGGGCGAAGGTCACTAAACGTATTGCGGTCGTGGTCCATGCAGTCATGCAGGATGCGATCGCAGGCGGCCTCAATGAGGATGAGCAGGTTCTCATCGACGGCAGCTTTCGAACAGAAGAGGTATCCGATCTTCATGGCGGCGCCTTTGGGAGTGGCTACGGGCACCGCCCAAATGGGAGCGCCGGGAAGCGCGCATCCCTCGGAATCAGAAAATTTTCAGGCCGCCTGATCAAAGCAAGCCGACAGACGGCGAACCCATATCGGCCTCTATGATGAGCACATGGTGCGCGGGACAATCCGGAACCACATGCGTGTGGCGCTCGTGGGCGTGTCGTTCTGTCGATCGTTCGTTCCACAATATGGATCGGAGGTGATTATGCCGTCCTGGGTGTAAGCGGCCGCGGAAAGCCCTTCAGGCTGCGGCGGGCTCCGGCGCCATGCTCCAGGGCAGGAGCGCATCGAAGTCGGTGAGGTCGCGGTCGCGCCCGAAGGTCTCCAGGACGCGGGTCAGCCAGAGGCGCGGGTTGTGGCCGTTGCTCTTGGCGGTTTCGATGAGCGTGTAGAACACCGCCGCGGCTTCGCCCCCGCCGTCCGAGCCGGCGAACAGCCAGTTCTTCCGCCCCAGCGCCACGGCGCGCATGGCACGTTCGGCGATGTTGTTGTCGATCTCCAGCCGGCCGTCGGCGAGGTAGCGCGTCAGCGCCGGCCAGCGGGAGAGCGCGTAGCGGATCGCCTCGGCCAGGGCCGATTTGCCCGAAACCTGGCCGAGCAGCTGTTCCAAGTGCGTGCGCAACGCGATGATCTCCGGCTTCGCCTCGGCCTGACGCGCGGCGGCACGCCGGGCGGCCGGCTGGCCGCGCACACGCTCCTCCACCGCGTACAGCCGGCCGATGCGCTCCAGCACCTCCTTGGCCGCCGCTCCCTTGTGCGCTTGGTGGACGTCGAAGAACTTGCGCCGCACGTGCGCCCAGCAGGCCACCTCGCTGATCGCCGGCGGGTCGGCTCCCTTGGTCTCGTACAGCGCGTTGAAGCCGGCGTAGCCATCGGCCTGCAACGCGCCCCTCCAGCCGGCGAGCTGGCGCTGCGGATGCTCCCCCTTGCGGTCGGGGGTGTAGCGGTAGAGCACGGCCGGAGGGGCGGTGTCGGCGCTGGCGCGGTCATCACGTGCATAGACCCACAGCCGTCCGGTGCGGGTCTTGCCGGCGCCGGGGGCGAGCACCGGTACCGGGGTGTCGTCGGCGTGCAGCTTGGTTCCGGCGAACACGTGCGCGGCGATGCGCTCGGCCATGGCCGAGAGCGCCGCCTTCACATGCCGGGTCTCCAGCAGCACCGCCTCGTAGCCCGCCTGGCTGAGCCCGGCGTGCAGCCACTGCGACAAGGGGCCCGCCTCCAGTCCGATGCGGAGCACCGGAAAGCCAAGCTCGCCGAAGAACCGCACCAGCGCCTCGGGCTCGCTGGCCACCTTGGCCTCGCGGATGATCTTGCCCGTCGCATCCACCACGCACACGCTGCTCAGTTCCAACGAGACGTCGATTCCGGCACGGCGTCGATCCCCAGGCGTGGCTCGCCGACGTCCTGGCCCGCATCGCCGACCTGCCACAGAACCGCCTGCCTGAACTCCTGCCCTGGAACTGGAAACCGGCCTGACCGCGGCGCTCACCGAATTCGTACGACATGAGAGTGGAAGATGCGGTTGCAAATGAACGCGAACCCCAATCCGTAGGCTTCACAACCGTTTGCGCTTGGTTAGCATGAACGATGCAAGCCTGTCTCCACACCCAGAACTTCAAGCAACCGGCATCTTATACCAAGCGCCCCTTCAAGGATACTAGGTTGACTCTATCTCGCCCGCGCGCGAAAAACGTGCATCTTGATAAGCCGTATGGGTTGAAAAACAACATGGCGACCATTTCGTGGCTGCATCTATCCGACTGGCATCAGCGTGGCCCTAACTTCGACCGGGCTGTGCTGCGCGACGCGTTGCTCACCGACATCGCAGACCGCAGCACAATTGATCCGCGACTGCAATCAATCGATTTTGTAGTTTTTAGCGGAGACGCCGCATATAACGGTAAAGCTGAGGAATACACCGAGTTTCGTAATCATCTACTCGAGCCCATCCGGAAAGCTCTAGACCTCTCTAGCGATCGCTTCTTTTTAGTCCCAGGAAACCATGATTTGGACCGGAGAACGATCAGTCGATTTTTGTCATATGAGCTCCAGACTCCCTTATCGACAGATGATGCCGTGCAGAGCTGGCTGACCGATGCGGAGAGCCGAGAGCATCTCTTACGCCCCTTCCGCGCCTACGAGGAATTTGTCACTAGCTATACCGGCCAGCCGAACCCGGCATACGCATCTATCAAGCACCTGGATGTGGCCGATCGATCGGTGGCGCTCCTCGGCCTCAACTCGGCCTGGATGTGCGGTCGGAACATGTCAAATGATAAAGTAGATGATCGCGGACACCTCCTTATTGGTGAACCACAGATACACGACGCGTTAGCTGCAATTGCTGACAGCGATTTACGTATTGTCGTAATGCATCACGCGTTCGAGTGGATGGCGGAATTTGACCGCGCTCGCGTCGAAACACGACTGAAGCGTGCCGCGGACATTGTTCTGTGGGGGCATGAGCACCGCCCTCAAATCCGTCAGGAGAATGGCACTGACGGGCAGTGCCTTATTGTGCCAGCTGGCGCCACCTTTGACCGACGGATTCCCAGCAATCCACGTTACACCAATGCGTACAACTTTTCTGTGCTCGACCTTGAGGTTGGGCGCGGAGTTATTCACCTACGCCGCTGGAACGAAACGCAGAACAAGTGGGTAAGGGACGCCGAGACTTGCGACGACGGCCGCTTTGAATTCGCCTTGCCCACTTCACTGGTCGTCACACAAGAAGGCAGCCCGTCGCAAGCTACGGAAGCTCGCAAGCGCAGTGCAGCGGAGCAGCGCTACCGTTCATTGTTGTTAGAGAGCTGCGACATCATAGATCTCGCCAACTTGCCAGAACGAGACCGTAATGTAGCGCACCGTCAACTGGAACTGCGCAGCCTCTATGTGCCGCTGCGGGTTCGCATCGAAGCGGAGGCGAAGACTGCGGATCTAGAAGGCGACGAAGCCTGGGATGCTCTGGAGCAACGTCGAAAGGCAACTTGGGCTGGTCTCGGCGAACATGACGATGAAGCCTCCGACGCGAAAAGGGTTTCTGTCGGTGAGCGGTTGACTGAGGCGCTTCGATTGGTAGTGCTCGGCGATCCTGGCGCCGGCAAGACAACGCTCACGCGCTGGATTGCCACCGCTTACCTGCTAAGACTTAGAGCCGATCCGGACTGGATGGAACTACCAGATGTCAAAACGCTTCCAGATGCCAATTGGCTACCAATCCTCGTTCGCTGCCGCGATTTGGACAAAGTAGGATGCACAGCCACACTCGATGACGTGCTCAAACACACCCTTCGTAAGGCGGAGTTGAGCGAGCAGGACGGCTCCGCAGTGCACTGCTTCCTGCGTTCCAAGATCGATTCCAAAGAAGCTCTACTAATTCTTGACGGCTTAGACGAAATAGCCGACCCCGTTGTGCGCGCCCGCTTCTGTGAACAAATCGAGCAAATCACCAAGGCCCACCCGGCTCTGCCTGTTATCGCCACGTCGCGAATCGTCGGATATCGAGAGATGGGCCGGCGACTGGGTCGTGGCTTCGAGCATCTAACGCTCGCTGGCTTCAATTCTGAGGAGAAGGATGCATTTGCCCACCGATGGTGCGCCCTGACCGAACACCCGGAGCGGTACGCGACGGCCGCAGCCGAGCTAATCGCCGATATCCACAGCAATGACCGCATCGAGCGCCTGACTAGCAATCCTATGCTGCTGACCACCATGGCACTGGTCAAACGCAGCGTTGGAAAGCTACCGCAGCGCAGAGCTGATCTATACGGTGAGGCTGTCCAGGTACTTCTTAAGTGGAGAAGCGAAATTGACGAGGCAATTGATTACCGTGAGGCACTGCCACAATTAGAGTATCTCGCATATTCTATGTGCGACAAGGGCGCGCAGAATCTGCGTGAGGATGAAGTCATCCGGCTATTCAAGCAGATGCGAGAAGATTATCCCAATGTCCACCCTGCTCGGAACCATACACCCGAGGATTTCCTGTGTTTATTGGAGCGACGCACGGGCATTCTGATCGAAGCCGGGCGGACCCGGTATGGCGGACGCCAAGTACCAGTCTACGAGTTCCGCCATTTATCCTTTCAGGAGTATCTCGCGGCCCAAGCGTTGGTAAACGGCCGCTACCCAGGCCATGACTCAGCTCAAAGCCTTGCTCTCAGCATTGCGCCGCTCGCCGGACGCATTGAAGAGAGTTCAAGCTATCAAGACTTTGAAGAAGTCTCACCCGAATTTTCTGTCATTGAGAGCTGGCGGGAGCCGCTACGTTTGTGCGTTGCCATTTGCCCGGATAAAGAGGTCGATGCCGTCTTAGGCGCCATTCTCCACTGCCTTCCTGGCGAGCCAGCCGAGGCCGCTCGCGCCCGCGCTATACAGGCTGCGCAGTGCTTATCTGATGAGCCAAACGTCAGTGACCATGTAGGAGCAGAAATTGTTCACGCGCTTACTTCTCACGTTAGCGTGATTGATGACAGCTTCACTCATGGATCATCTCTGGCCGAAGCGACCATTTCTCTGGCAAGCACGCGGTGGGCTCCTGTTCTACAAGATGCACTGGCGCAAGAATTTTTTTCACGAGGCGCAGAAACACGCGGCGACGCTGGTGGGTTGCTCGGTGAATTCGGCAGATCACGAACCCCCGATGACGACGCAGCCTTGAGCGAATGGCTCCGCAAGTGCATAGACCAACTGGAAACGGGTAGTGAGCGAGAGGCCGCAGCACAAGCTCTCACCGTAATGGAACTGGCTTATGAGCGCCGTCTCACTGTCCCCTCTGAACTTATTGTTGCATTAGCAGACCGCCTCAGTGGCTCGGCACCGATGGCCCACGCTGCTGCCTGGGCTCTTGGATGGATAGCTTGGAACTATTCGGTCGCCGCGCCGGGCGCAGCCACACGTATAATGTCCGTAATAAGCAATCCGCAAGCTGATCATGAAGCGGCCCGCTGGAGTATAATTGCGCTCACAAAACTCAAAACTGCTATACCTGTAAAACACCTGTCCTTTTGGGCCGAGCAATTTCTCAATGATCACGCAAGGCGAGTCACGTTAGATGCACTCGAGCTCAATGGGAGCAGCGAAGCCTTTAAGATTGTAGAAACCTTCATCAATGACAGCAGCATGCAAACGAGGCGAATTGCTTTTGGCGTCCTGATAAAACAGGCGTTCTCTGAAAGCAATACGGTCATCAACCTCGCTGGGCATGAAATTACCCACATTGACCCACGCGAGGAGATCGATACAGATAAAGTTCGATTGGTATCTGAAAAGCTTAAGAAGCCGCAACTTGAGGTCCACAATCGCCTCGAGGCGCTTGCAAAGAGGCTCAATTTAAGTTTCACAGCGAAAACACCGATGTAGCACAATGACACAGCCGGAGGCCCACAGCCTCCGGCACATACTTTTACTGCAAATAGTGCGAACCCCAGGGTGCTGCTTGGCGAAATGTGGCACCGGCACGTCTCGCAATGTGACGGGTTGGTCAGGCGGCATCAGTAACGCGGCTTGGGTGACCTTAATGCCGTCGATGGAGATTCTTGAAGGTTTCGTCACCAACCTTGATACATCGCTCTCTTCAAACGGAATCACTCAGCTTCTCGTATAGCTCGTTTGCTACCGAATGCCGTTCTTATATGCGGGATCTTTCCCAGCAATTCGGCGGGCTTGGAGGCCACGGTCCAGATTGTCGGCGTTGAGCGGCTAACGCCGACCTTGTTCGAGATGGCCCGCTAGGGCTTACTGTGCGAGGATGGTGCGTCCGGGTGCAGATGCTTCTTGGGTCGCATCGAGCGCTGACTTGGGGCGAGAAGCGGAAGCGGTCGTATAGAGCGACTTGGAGGCAATCGGTGACCACATCCATTGTCAAGACTGATCTGCCCCCTCCTTCGACCCTCGCGTCACTACTCGGCCGCGCCGACTATGTGCGCTTGTCGCTGACGTCCGACATCGATTTGGAGGCGCGGACGGGTCCCGTTGACGGACAGCCGACGGCGACGCTGGATGATGCGTGGTTCGTGAGGATGGATGAGCGGGAGAGCCGTAGCGCACCTTGGGCGACATTCTTGCATGCCGTCGGCTTTGTCGATGGCTTTGACGAGCCGGTCGTCACGAGTCCAGTCGAGCGGATCGACGCGGCGCGCGGCGTTGCGCTGACGCAATCCGGCTCGATCTACCGTCTGCACGGCGGACTTGAGGCGCGAGGTGGTGGCGAGCCGCCGGTTGATCACCTTCTTGCGTTGGCGCGGGCACTGCTTGCCTGGGGCTATGGGCGCGCGTGCCACCTGCGCGTCGGCTGGGTGGAGCCGATGATTGCGCCGCGCTGGGGAGGATGGCCGCGCGATTGAGAGAGGGCGCATGACGATGGGGGCAGAATACGGTAGCATCGGATGTGTGCGAAGAAGAAGGCGCTCCTATCGGTTATAGCCGAAACTCCACTGCAAGCCGCTCGACTGTTGGTCACTTTCCCCCGCCCCCATGCATCATCGTGTCGGTGACAAAGCGCAGCGGCCGCGCAAGCGTGTTTGCCACGCCAGCGTGGTCGGATAGCCGTTGGGACAGAACTGCACGCGCCAAATGGTCGGGCAAGCACTGCGCGAATTTCAGGTCGTGCAGCAAGTCGGCATCGACCGCAGCCTCGAAATTTATAGGGTTAATGGTGTCCAGCGCGTGGCGGATGACCGGTGCGTCTTTGGCGTCGGACTGAACAGAGAGGTCATCGTGGCCGCGTGTGGTTACGCCTGCGGCACCGAGCGCCTGTGACAGCATGGCGTTGACGCGGCCTCCAGCAAAGGTCCACCACCGCATCCGCCCGTTGCCGCTGGCCACCAGCGGCAGGGAGACGCCGTCGCAAAACGTGTAGCCCTCGCGCAGCGACTCCAGGCAGGCAGTTCCCCGCTTGGACAGCTTGGCAGGAACATCGTCACCAACCGCCACCCGCTCCATGGCCCTACAGAGGGCGAAGCCCAAGCTGCGCGCACCTCCCATCCAGCGCGACCGTCCTCCATCGCTCGACGGCTCGACCGACACGAGGCGGCGAACCCAGTCAACACCAACAACGCGCCAGCTGCGCCCGGCCAGCAACAGCGTCGCAGTATCGCCCTCGCCCCGCTGCAGGCCGGTGGGGTCGACCTGCCCGATCTCCGCGGCACCGAACCGTACGGAAAGCAGCAGGGGCGTGGTGAAGGCCGCCATCAGGTCCAAGAAGTTCCGGTGGCCGATCTCGCGTTCTCCCACCGGCCCCATGCCGAGGACGCCCCCATTGTCCGCAAGAATGCCAGTGTCCAGCATGTGGCCGACGACGGTGTCGGCGCGCCGAACGTTGACACCGTCGAACACGCGGCCGAGCCAGTCCCTCCAGCCGCCGCTTTCTAGTCCGCGCTCCTGAAGGATCAGGGCCATTATCTGCTGAGCGAAGAGGTGCAGCGGGTCCGCTGGAGGCTCCACCGGCTCGACCCAGCCGTCGCCCCACAGTCGGACGATGCCGGTGGCTTGATGGAACGCGCTTTCGGATGTCGCCAGGAGTAGGCAGTTGCGTGTGGAGCCCGAGCGGCGCCCCGTGCGGCCCATGCGCTGCAGGAACGACGACACACTGGATGGTGCATCAATCTGGATGACGCGGTCGAGGTCGCCGACGTCGATTCCCAACTCGAGTGTGCTGGTGGCGACGATGATGCAGTCCTCGCCGGTGGCAAACGCCTCCTCCGACCGGCGACGCTCGTCGATGCCGAGCGAACTGTGCGAGACGAAGACCCGCATGCCCGCAGATCGGAGCAGCGCGCCCAGGCGTTCGACCTTGCTGCGGCTGTCGCAGAAGACGAGCCGCTTCTCTCCGCGGTGGAGCCGCGACAGTACCGTCGCCGCATTCTCCAGCGACCCGACGTGGTCGAGCATCACGTCGCCGCCCGCCGGCGGCGCAGGCTGACCGACCACGGCTCCGCCCTCGCCTCTGGTCAACCACCCCAGCAACGCGTCCGGGTTGCCCACCGTGGCTGAGAGACCGATGCGCTGGACCGGACACCCGGCGACACGGGCGATCCGTTCGGCCACCGCCAGCAGATGCCAGCCGCGGTCGTCCCCGGCGAAGGCGTGCAACTCGTCCACCACCATCGTCCGCAGGCCGGCGAACAACACGCGATGGTCCACTTTCCTCGAGATCAGGATGGCTTCCAGGGACTCCGGAGTGGTGAGCATGATGTCGGGCGGCTGACGCAGCATGCGCCGCCGTTCCCCCGCGCCGATGTCGCCGTGCCACAACCCGACAGTACGTCCCAGCAGTCCGGCATAGTGCTTAAGCCGCGGCTCCAGGTTGTTAAGCAGCGCGCGCAGCGGGCAGACGTAGAGGACTGACAGCCCGTCCCACCGTTCGCTCATCATCCGCGAAAGCACGGGGAAGACCGCCGCCTCCGTCTTCCCTCCCGCTGTGGGTGCCAGTAGCAAGGCATGGCGACCGTCCAGGACGGGATCGATCGCCGCCAGTTGTGTAGGCCGCAGGGTCGTCCAGCCGAGCGAGTTGACGATATGGTACTGAAGGGCCGGGTGCAGACGGTCGAATGGGCTCACAGGTCCAGCTCGACGTCGTCGACCGACCTAGCCGCCGCACCGGCCCGCTCGGCTGCAGTCATCTCGGTCGGAATCACTGTCAGCGCGTAGTGCCGGCGCGGATCGAAATCGGCAAATTGGTCAATGCGGTCCAGGACGTCGCCGACCAGCTTCTTCAGGAACAGGCGCGGCGCGATGCCAACCCGCCCACCGAGTTGCCCCGTCACCGCTCGAGCCAAGTCGGTGACGTAGGTGTCGTCGGCGAGCCGGCGCAACCGCTCCTCTGAGGGCGCGCCCTCGGCGTAGATGTCGCGCACGTTGGCGCCGAGCCGGCCCAGCAGGTCGAGGTCGAAACCGGGCAGACGAACCTGCACCGCCCGTGGGTTGTCAAAGCGCGCCTCGGTGGCAAAATCGACGTGGAGGCGTTGGGCCAACGGCGGCAATCGCTGCATGCCCTGTGGCCCGTCGAAGAAAGCGGGCGTTCCCGTGATCACCACAAACAGACCGGGGAAGCGGCCGGCGTCGATCTCGTCCACCAGTTGGCGTAGCGCGTTCAGCCCCTTCTCACGGGTGTCGGCGCGCATGCGCTGGAGCGTCTCCACCTCGTCGATTACCAGCAGAAGGCCGGCGTAGCCGGAATCGCGCAGGATCGTCAGCAGCCCGGTCAGGAAGTTGGTGGCGCCGAAATGGTCGATCTCCCCCTTGATGCCGGCCGCCCGCTTTATTGACGCCGCGATGTTGGGCTGCCCGCCGAGCCAGCCCAGCAATCCGTCGGCCAGCGCTTGGTCTTCCTGCACCAGGGCGCGGCGATAGGCACGCAGCACGGCCGAGAAGGCCGGGGCCTGCCGGGTAACCTCCGCCAGCCGCTGCTCCATGAGCGCGTCAGTGCGTGCGACAAGGGCTCCGGCGTCAGCCGGGTCGACGTTGCCTTCGGCCAGTACGTCTTCCTCGAGCGTATAGAACCAGCCGTCGACGACGTTGCGCAGCGCACCCTCGCTGGCGTCCTGCGTGGCCAGACGCTCGGTCAGGCGGCGGTACACCGTCTCCATCCGGTGCAGTGGGGTCTCAGTCTCCGAGATCTGCACCTCGCTGGTGGCGAAGCCGCGGCTGCGCGCCCGTTCCTGGAGCCAACGTCCGAAAAAGGTTTTGCCGCTGCCGTACTCGCCCCGCACCGCCTTGAAGGCACCGCGGCCGGTCGCTACCCCGCTCAGCTCTTCGTCCAAGGCCGGAGCGAAACGCTCGATGCCGACGGCCAGAACATCAAGGCCGGTGCGCGGCACCGTGCCCCGCCGCAGCGCATCGATGATCTCCGACCGCCTGTGCGGGCTCAACATCGCGTCCCCCTTACCCCTTCAGCTCGAATTGGGTATCAAGCAGCGCGCGGTTCAAGACCACGGTGCCCGAAGCCTCCTCAACCTCAAGAACCTGCACCTGATCGACGTTGAGCACGCGCCGCGTCGCCATGATCAGCGACCCGACGCGCACCTGGGCGACGCCCAGCCGCTGCGCCAATGCAGTGCGGCTCAGTTTGCCACCACGCTGGATCAGCGCCTCCAGAATGGCGCGGACGTCCTCGTCCTTCGGAGCTCCGCGCCCGGCCAGCTGCTTTTGCGCGGCGTAAACCGGCGATGTCAGGAGCTCCCCAACCCAGTCGAGGGGCGCCGCGGCGCGTGAACTTTGTGCCGGGGCGTCGAACAGAGAGGGCTGGGCGGAGGGTCCTTTGCGCGACGGTGTCGCCACTGGCTCTGGGCGCGGCCGTGGAGTAGCGACCGTCGCAGGGGGAGGCAACCCCTCCCACCACTCCGGCTGTACGGGAGGCGCCAGCACCCAGCCCACGGGAAACACCCCCGCCGACAACACAGCGAGCGGCACCAGCACTTCCTGGGGTGTGGCCCCGCCGTGATAGCCATTCTTTCGTGCCGCGTAGCGGATGGACTCGCTCCACGGCAGTACGGCGATGGCGTCGCCTTCAGGGGTCAGGACACGTCCCTTCGCGAAGGACAGTTCGCTGGGGCCGATGTTGCCGTCAGCGCGTCGCCAGCGATCGCCCTTGCCATCCTCCTTCCCGAGGCCGATCTGGCGGGTGTCGACCTCGATCAGGTGGCCGTGGTCGGCAGTCAGCACCACCACTCGTCCGGCGTTGCGAGCTTCATGGAGGATCGGGCGCAGGAGGTGCAGGTCGTCCAGACTCCAGCGCTGACGCACCTGCTCAGGGCCGTCGAGATGGTCGTCGATGGCGTTGTGGATGATAGCGACGACGCGCCGCGCCGGCGTCCCCACAGCCTCGCGGATGGATGGGGCTAGGGCGCCGCCTTCACTGAGGTCGCCCTTGTGATAGAGGATCGGAGGGCACCCGGCCTTGCTCTCCGCGCGTAGCGCCGGATGGTCGGTGAAGCCGGCCTTCTCCGTGGACTGGCCACCCTGCTGTGGACGCCCGCACAGCAGGCTGGCGCGCGACACCACGGTTACTGTGGGGAGCATGGCGACGGCCGAGGCCGGCTCCGTCTGCCCATCCGGCAGGATTTCGCCCCAGCCCGACGCCATGAGATCGGGCAGCAGCTCGCGGTAAACGGCGTGGCTCAGCCCATCCATGACCAGAAGGAGCACGGGGGCCAATTTGGCCAGCGGTGCCACTACCTCCTCCAGCACCCGCTCCACCGGCACCAGAGGCCAGGCGGCGGCCGGGGCGACGTTCCAACTGCGCAGCAGCCCTGCGAAGCGTTCGTTTTGCACCTCACGGCGCGCACGCACGGTGGCGGCAAGGGCGGCGTAAGCGGATGACAGGGCGGCCATTTCGTCGCCGCCGGCCAGCGTCAGCCGGGCTCGGTCGACGAATGCACCATCGAGGGTATACGTGGCCACGGCGTCGGCGAAGGATGCGGGCTCCGCGTGCGGCGTCGACAGCCAGCGCACGAGGCGCAGCGCCATCACCACCCGCTCCGCCCGGCCCTTCTGGACCGATGCCTGATCGTGAGCGGCGATCCGCTCGGCCGTGGCCTCGATGACGCGCAGATCGGCCGGTGGCGTCGTCGCCAGGGCCTCGGAGAAGCTGGCGAGCCGGGCCTCGAAGCCGGCCAGCAACACCGGGCTCGAGGCGGCGAAGGCGCGGGCATGGATCTGGTCCAGCAAGGCATCGGCTCGTTCAAGCAACCGGCGCCGGGTTGGTTCGTCGAGGGGCCGTAAGGCGCGGGCGGCGGCGGCGGCCCAGGAGCGGCCATGCTCGGCGGGAATGCGCCGCCCGCCCACAAAGGGCTCCAGCCGGACCGAGGCGGCCGTCAGCTCGCTGGTGAGCCATTCGGTGCCGAAGACCACGCCGGCAACGAGCCCCAGCGGCAGCGCATCAGCCCCGAAGCCGCTTTCGATACAGGTGATGACCAGACCGCCAGCCGGACCGGCGACGTCCGACAGCCAAGCCGCGACGCCGCTGCGAGCGACCGGGGGCAAGGCTGTGAAGCGGGAGAGAGCGCCGTCGCCGATGCACCAGTGCAGCAACGCCTCGACGTCCGGCCGGGCGACGGGAAGGCCGAGCGCCCGCTCGAGCACGTTCGCCCAGGCGGTTTCGGCGTCGAGCAGACCGCCGGGGACCAGTGGGTAGGGCCCACGGTGCGCATGCTCCAACATCAGCTCGGCCAGCCACGACTTGCCAGCAATGCGGGGGTCGATGTTGCGGGCCTGAAAGGCTTCGCGCACCATCTCCCACGCCTCAACGGTCAGCAGCCGCGCCTTGGCGAGGCGAGCCACCACGTCGTCGCCCAGTGCATCGGGCGGCAGAGCGGTCAGCAGCACCAGCCCTGCATCGCCGTCCCGGTTGCAAAGCGCTTGGCGCGCCGCCAACGTGGAGTCGCACCACACCACGTCGAAGGCGCGGCCAGCGCACTCCAGACGCTCCGGCCAGGGCTGCCGGGTGGGCGAGCGGATGCCCAGTGCCTGCGCCCGCGGGTCATGCCGCACAATCGCCTCCACCTGGGCGCGGATCTGCGCCGTTGTCGGTGCCAGGAACGTCACGCGCGCTTGCCCTTTCGGACGATCTTCCAGGAGAGATTTATGCTGTAGTCGGGATGGTCGGCGACCGTCCGCTTCAGCCCGTCGAGCACCACCGCGGCCTCATCGGCCGACAGATTGCGCCGATCCTCAATGGTGATGACGACGTCGTCGGGTTCCACGGGGGTGGAGTCCTCGGGGGGCCGCTCCGCCGGAGCAGGCTCGACGGGAGGCTGCCGGGGCGGTCCGCCGGGTGGCGGGGCGGCGACGTCGGTCAGCAGCATCAGCGCCGAGCGGTGCAGCTCCGCCAGCGCCGGCTTCAGCGCCAGCACGTGCTCGTCAGCGGCGAGCACCTCGCTGACCCGGCCCAGGAGGGTGCGGGCGGCTGTGGCCCGATGATCCGTCAGGCGGCGCAACGTTTCGAACACGTCCCAGGAGGAATCGCGCAGGGCCACGTCGGCGTCCGCCGCCGTTGCCATCGCCCGGGCCACTGCGGTATCGGAGGTCCGCAGCACCGCTCCGGCGAAGGCGGCGACCGCCCGATCCGTGGACGCGCCGGCGAGGGCGGCTAGCATCGCCCGCGCCGCCTTCGCGGTGGTCAGGCGGTTGGCGGCATCGGCATCGACGCCGAAGGCGGTGAGGCGCCGTTCGAGGTCGCCCGTCAGTGTGTCGACGGCCGGACGCACCGCCGCCGCCTTCTCCGTAATCTGGGCAACCAGCCGGGCGGCGTTGCCGGCGTTGCGCACCTCCGGCGGGGTCAGCCCGAACAGCAGGCCGGCGCGGCGCACCGCCTCCCGCCACTCATCCTCTGGCGGCAGGGACTGCTCGCGCAGCTCCAAATCGTCGTCGAGGCTGTCGAGCGTCGGGCGGAGGACGGCGCTGCCCTTGAAGAAGCTGCGGTTGGTCTGCTCGGCATAGGTCAGGATGACGAGGTTCTGCACGTCCTTGGGCAGGCCCATGGGCTGCGGCTCATCGATCCAGCCGCGCAGCGCCTTCACCGTCATGGCGCCGCCGTGCTGGGCGTGGCGCTGGGTGAAGTGGGTGCGCCAGTGGTGGCCCAGCACGAAGTGGGTCTCCCCCATCTCGCCCAGCTTCAGCGGGTTGGCGATCGACCGCACGAGTTCGCGCACCGGCTTGTCGGCGACGAAGACGCGCCCGTCGGATTCGGCCAGGGCGCGGACGATCTCCGCCTGCACGGCGCGTAGGGCGCGCGGGCGGATCTCCGTGTCGAAGGCGGGATGAGCAGGGTAGAGATAGCCGAAGAGCTGGTCGAGAAGCTTTTCCAGTGCGCTCTTGAAGGTGGCGGCCACCGGCAGCGTCGGGCGGAAGCCGCCCAGGGATTGCAGGTGATCGGCGGAGTCGAGCGGTGCCACCACGGCGTCGGCCGGATCCGAGGCAATGCCGTAGCTCACCTCCAGGCAGGCACGGAGACGCTGCTGGAGCACGCTGCGCTGGTTGGCAAGCAAGGCGCGCGCCTGATCGCGGTCAACCGCCGAGAGGTGGCGGGCGTGGTCGACAAAGCGCTCCCCGGTCAGCAGAAAATTCAGCCTGACCAGGATGCCGAGGTCGCGCATCGCCTTCTCGCTGAGGAACGAGGGCAGCCAGACCAGGGTGTCGGAGCGGCCGTCGCCGGACCCCTTGAACTCCTGCAAACGGGCGATGTCGTCGGCCGCCGAGCGGTTCGGCTCGTCGAAGGGGAAGTCGAAGATGACCGACCATGCGCCGTCCTGGTTGCGCAACTTGGCGTCGCTCATCTCGCGCACGTTGTCGTAGACAATGTTGACCTGGCGCCGGGTGCCGCGCCAGGACAGAGCGTATTCCAGAAACAGCCCATCGCCCTCCGGGGGCAGCCCCAGCATCTCGAACAGCATGGCGCGGACCAGCCGACGGCGGTTGCCGGGGTTGTCCTCGCCGGCGACACTGGCGAGGATGGGGTCGGTGTCCACGCCGGTGATCTGGATCGAAACGACGGGGTTAGCGTCCTCGGTGATCTTGATCTCGCCGACCTCGGCGGCCCAGGTGCGCAGCTTCGCGAGCACCATGGCGTTCTCGCGCCCGGGGATAGGGGCCCGCACGCTGCCGTGGTTCAGCGCCGCCAGCCGCGGCGCGGTCAGCGCCTTCAGCGCCTCTACCTCCGGCACCAGCGCGGCCAGCAGCAGTGTCTTCAGCAGCCGAGCGTCGTTGCGCAGGGCCAGCGTCTTCGCCGGTTCGGCCGTGCCGTCGGTCACCGTCTGCCACGCCACCCCGTGCTGGCGCTCCAGCAGCGGCAGCAGCTTGGTGCGGTAGAGCTTCTTGGCGTTCTCGAAATGGATCTTCATGGCGTCCGAGAACGGCTCGTCGCCCTCGGCGATCACGTCATAGAGGTCGCCCACGGGAATGATCTGCCCCAGCGTCAGCTCGTCGCGCCGATCGACCAGTAGCTGAGACATCAGCTTCAGCGCCGTTCGCTCGCGCTGAAGCACCGAGGACACATCGATCAGCGCCTGCACCAGGGCGGGGCTGAAGGGATAGACCTGCCGGAACATGGTCTGCTCGCCGGTGGAGCCGAGCAGCGTGTCCAGCACCTCGCGCCGGACCTTCAGGAACTCCTCGAAGGCGGCGCCCAGCGTCACCTCGGCCGACGGCGACATCGGGCGCAGGACGCGCTTCTGGGCGATGACCGGAAGGTTGCGGTCCTCAAGCGTGATGCGGTGGAAGCGCGCTTCCCAGTGCTTCAGGACGTCGGAAAACTGGAGGTGCAGGGATCCGGCGAGGTTCTGGCCGACCAGTTCGCGCAGGTCGCGCTGGCGGGCGATGAAGCTAACCAACGGAATCGGCCGGGCGTGCAGCGCCTCCACCAGCTTCGACAGCTTGGATCCCTCGCGGGACACAAAATCGACGTTGGCGGCCTGGGTGGCCAGCCATAGGATCAGCTCGTCCAGGAACAGGATGACTGCGTCGTAGCCCAGCGTCTGGGCGTGGCGGCTCATGATCGCCAGCCCCTCGTCCAGGGAGACGAACGCCTGCCCCTTGTTGGCCGACACATGGGCGTAGGAGCCGAAGTAGGAATGCACGAGATCGGCGATCAGCCGCACCCGCTCGTCGCTCGTCGGGGGCTCCAGCATGGCGGCGTCGAAGCTCGCGGCGTTCCACGGGCTCTCGCCGTTCAGTGTACCCCAACCGGTGTCGACCGGCGCCTTGGATTTTAGGCCGCGGAAGAACGCCTCGTCGCCGAGCTGCGCGCGCAGCCCCTCGGCGTCGCGGAACAGCGATTCCGACAGGTAGAATCCGGGCAGCGACGCGTCGGGGTGTAGGCGGCGCACGTGGTCGGCGTACTGCCCCAGCACCGCCGATTCCAGATCGTACGCCCCGATCATGTGATAGGGCACCATCAGGAAGCGCCGCCCCTTGACCCAGCCGTCGTGGCGGACCACCACGTCGGCCAACTCCGGGATGGAGCGGGCGTCCAGATTGCCGGCCAGCAGCAGGTTGAGCACAGCCATGAAATGGCTCTTGCCCGATCCGAAGGAGCCGTGCAGGTAGGCCGCCTTGCTGGTGCCCTCGGCCACCGCGCCCTCGATGAAGCCCATGGCGTCGTCGAAGCACTCCTTCAGCTGCGGTGTGACGACGTAGTCGCGCACCGTCGCTTTGGCATGCTCCAGCCCATCGGCCAGCTTCAGCACGAAGTCGCCCTGGTGCACCCGCTCCGGGATGCGGATCAGGTCCTTGATCAGGGTCTGGGGCTGCGTCGTCATGCGCGGTCTGCTCTGGTCCGAAAATGGGGAACAACCATAAGAGGGTTGCCCCGCCGCTGTCACGCCTCCGCCGCGTGGGTCCGATCAGGTCGGGATCGGTACCGGAACCGATTCTCCTTGTGCGACAGGGGCAATGACCAGGCACGCGGAGTTGTGCGCCTCCAGTTGGCGCAGGGTCTCCGGGTCGGCCGGAGCTTCCAACCCGATGGCTGCGCAGCTGGCCAGTTCCTCGTGCCGCTCCGTCAGTCGGTGCGTGACGTAACCAAAGAGCGTGGCTGTCGTCTTTAGCCGCTGGCGCCGATCAGCCGTCAGGTCGAGCGCCAAGGCAAGCCCGGATTCCGAATCCCGCAGAGCCCGTTGGAAGGCGGAGGCAAGCTCGGTGTGCGCCTGCCGACCCTGGTTCAGCGCATCGAGGCCCGCTGCTGGTCCCAGCAACAGCCAATGGCTGCGCGCCCGGGCGACGACGGATAGGGCGTGCTGGGTCAGCAGCACATCGAACATCTCGGCATCCTTCGCGGCGTCGCCACGGCTGATCATATTGCCGAGCATGCGCCGGAAGAACAAAGCGGCCTCGTTGATGGCCGTATCGTACGGCAGAACCGATTGACCCAGGCGATGGGCGGTATGGGCGCCCTCGAGGGCCGCGTGCAGCTTCGCCTGGATCGTTGCTACGCCGGCCTCGCGCAGCCACTGCAAGTGATGATCGATGGTTCCGACCCGGTCGAGGATGGCGTCACACTGCCGCGACAGCCCATCCATCTTCATCGACAGCATGGCGAAACCCGCGACCATGATGGCCGTGTTGAGCACCTGTAGCCCCGCCACGGCCTCCAATCCGGGAATGCGCTGGGGCTGGCCGACGAACTGCCGCATCTCCGGATCGCTGGCAGAGGGCAGCCACATCACCACGGTTTTCGTTTTGACGTCCCGGACGACGCTGCCAACGAGTTCATAGACGCCTGCGTCGAGTGCCGTCTTGATGTAAGCGGGCATTTCGACGGTGATCTGATACAGCATTCCTCACCCCTCGACTTCGTCGGCCACGGCGGCGCACCACAGCCGCAGGCGTGCCTCGGCGATGGTCAAAACGCATCGTGCGGTCATCTTGTAGTTGGGGCCGAACAGGTCCCACACGGCCCAGGCGGCGGTAAGGCCAAGGCCGACCGGGCCGGTGACGGCCCCCAGCCAGCGGATGGCCCCGAATCCGATGGCCGCCTTAGCCACGCCCAGGGCCATTTCTCCGGTGGAGGCGGCGCCTGCCTTTTCCGCCTCGACACGGTTGCGCAGGAGAAGACGTTCCATGTCCAACACCGACGTGTTCTCGCCAACCTCGATCTTGGCCCGCCCACACAGCTCTGCGACAATCGCACGGTAGGACCTGGGCTCCTTCGCGTCGGTGATGTCGTGACTTCCGTACCAGCGGATTTCATCAACGATCTCCGCCAGGTAATGGCGGTGGTTCGGCGCATGCCGCTTGAAGACGTCCTGATCCTTCAGCGGCTTCTCGCGGGTGACGAATTCCTTTTCCGTCAGGATCCTGACGATGGGATCGAGGTCGTCGACCCGAAATGCGCCGAGCGCGGCAAGGAGATCGTCGGACTCGAGACGATCCAGGCGCGTGAGCTTAGGCGGCGTCTTGGCGCCACCTTGGGTGCCCTTCCATTCCGACAAAGGGACCAGCGTCTGCACATACGACATGGGGGCTGCTCCGGAGCCATCACGATGCCCTCGTTCGGCTACGGCGGGTGCCGGGCCGGGCGGGGGGAGTCCACGCGCGCAGGTCCTCGTGGGTGAGGCCCAGCGAGCGGGCCTCGTCCTCCACGAAATCGCGGTAGTAATCTCCCAGCCCAACGCCGAAGTCAGGGTTGTAATTGTTGTGCCATTGCACGAGCCACGGCACAAGCTCCTGCATGCCGGCCAGCAGCGGTATCAGGCGCTCCGCCCTCCACCCCTCGTTCTCCTTCATGACGTAGTAGTAGGACGCCAGCGCGGTGGCCTGTTGCAGGTGATCGTATCCGGCCCAGGCGACAACGAGGCTGCCGTCGGAGTCGCGCTCGGCGAAGGGGTAGCTGACGAAGCGCTCCTTCGGCACGTCGAGCCCCCCGCGCAGGCGCCAGAACTCGCCGCTGCGGAAGTCCGGCTTCTTGTACTTGGGTGGCACCGGGATGTCGCCGACCTCGCGGGCCTTCAGCGCCTTGGCCGCGTCGGGCGTCAGGCGGTCGGGGTCGCCGTCCGGCAGGGCGGTGCGGGCGTCGATGGCGTCCTCGCGGCGCTGGAGGTCCCAGGTCGCCTCCCATTCGCGGCGCTTGCGCATCCCGTCCTCGGTGTAGCGCAGCACCGGCAGGTAGGGGACGGACTCCGCCGCCAGCAACTCGGCCACCAGAGCCGCCGCGTCGAAGTCGGGCCGGCCGGTGTACAGCTCCGCCACCGCCATGAAGTCGGCGTCGCCGCGCGCCCGGTCGGCGAGGCGGGCGACCGAGGTCAGGGCCGGTTCGCCGGACCAGTAGCGCCGGTCCTCCAACCGGTCGAGCAGCCACTCCTTCAGCGCCGCCTGTTCCCGCCGGTGCCAGCCGGCCTCGAAGCCCTGGTCGTCCCACTGCCAGCGCCGCTTGTATTCCGGCCGCTCGACGAGGTCGATCCAACGGTTCCCGGCGATCAGCGCGATGCGCTGCTCCACCAGCGCACGGTAGTCGGCCGGCCAGCGCGCCGGGATGTCGGTGACCGGCGTGGAGCCGTGGCGGGCGAACCACGTCGTCTCCAACTCGCCGTCCGCCATCTTGCGGGCCATGACGATCTCGAACGCCCGCTCGCCCAGGTCCACCTCCGGCGGCTCCGGGTGCTCGGCCGTATCCTCCATCAGGCCGTAGAGCCGGTAGCAGCGGAAATCCAGTTCCTCCTGCGCGGCGATCATGCGGCGGCGGACGGAGAGGGCGCGCGCCTTCGCCGCGTCGAGGTCGGCGCGGGTGGGCACGCCGCGGGCGAGGATGGCCTTGGGCAGCGTGTCGGTCAGGTCGCGGGCGAGGCTGTCCAGTGTGGTGGCGAGGTCGGTGGGGTAGGGGGCCGCGAGGGGGAAGGATTGGAGGCCCGTTGCTGCAAACTCGTAGAATTGCTCCCACGTCTCGTCAGTGATTCCTCCTCCAATTCCTCTGTTGCCCTTATTGTGAAATATCTGCTTCATCCAGAAGCAGGCGCAAGAGCTATTCAATATTCCGACAATGCCAGCAGAGTGTACCTTGCAGTTCTCACTCTCCAACTTAATTATTGGCGAAGATCGATTAAATATACTGCTTCCTGCATCGAATGCAAAATGATTATGTGTCGAAACGAATGCAAATGGTATGGAGAGTGGCGTTCTCAACTTTGACGCCGTCAAGCGACCGTATTCGTACCATTTTAGACCTGCGCTAATTTTTGTCCGACCGTCGAACATTTTGCAATTTGACAGATTTGTTCGGTAGGGCCAGAGAAACATGAGAATGTCATCCGGCGCGCTATCCAACACATTAAAGTTGTCCCCGTAAGGAAAAACAGCATACTCAGCAACGTCTATGCTCCAATCCCTCAGGCGATCTCCAACTATCATGCGGCGCATATGTATATTTTTAATGCCACCGCGGGAAAGAACGCGCCATTCTTGTATAAATGCATCATCTTCAAGCGTAAATGATGTAATACCAATGCTCTTTGTGTGACTGGCAAGGGTTGATGCGGCAGTTGAGCCTTCGATGAGCTCCTTCAGGTCGCTAGCCCCGCCTCCACCCATGCTCCATGGATGCTGATAAAGCGCGGATCGAGCAACATCTCCCCCGGTAATGAAAGAGCTTTCGGAGGATGCGAGATCGATTTGACGAATAATTGAAAGCCATACTGATCCATTGCTAGGATCCTCCGGAATTCCCGGCTCGCCCCTTACTCCTTTAAGTATTCTCAGATACGGATCGGCAGGGGTTTGGTTGCGACCAAACAAAATTGTTGTCGGTGTGTTGTGCCCAGGAATATGCGCGCCTGCAGCGTCAATAACATGCGTTAGGTCAATGTTAGGAAAAAACGCTTCAACAAGTTTTTTCCCGAACTCCCGCTTCATAAAGGAATTCGCAGTAATAATACCAACAAATCCAGATTTATCGGACCTATTTGTGTCGAGGGCAAGGTCAAAGAAGCGCTCAGTGAAGGGAACTCCAAGAGAGTATTTCATGTGACATGTGAAATATCGCTCTCGCACTGCTTGGTTTGTGGCTTTGTCCTTTACCGTAATGTACGGTGGGTTCCCCACTACGGCGTGGTACTGCCGCCCCAGGATGCGGTCCAGCGTCTCCCGGTCCTCCTCGAAGGACACATGGGCCAGCCCGCCCTGCGGCTCGAAGGACATCTGCCAGCCGCGCACGTCCATGAAGCGCTTGCCGTGCAGCAGGCTGTCGCCCACCGCTACGGAGATCTTGAAGTCCGGCGCGCCGCGCAGGCTGGCGATGCCGCAGGTGGACAACGCCGCCACCAGCAGGCGGAAGCGGGCGATGGCGGCGGCGAAGGGGTTGACGTCCACGCCGCTCACCGCGTCAAGCGCCTGCTGCGCGCAGTCGCGCGGGTTGCGGCCCGGCTCGTGACGGGTCCACAGGGCGAACAGGCGGCGGAAGGCGCCCAGCAGGAAGTGGCCGGAGCCGCAAGTGGGATCGATCAGCCGCACCTCGCGGAAGCCGAACTCGCGGATCGCCGGGTCAAGCGTGCGGTCGAGGATGAACTCCTCGACGAATTCCGGCGTCTGGAGCAGGGCGAAGCGCTTACGCGCCGCCTCCGACAGGTCCTGGTAGAGGTCGCCGAGGAAGCGGGTGCCGAGGTCCGGGTCGGTGAAGTCGTGCAGCAGCATGTCGCGGTCCGGGTCGCGTCGCTGCCAGAAGCCGCGCAGCGCGATCGCCCCGTCGCCCGACACCGGCAACCGCCACAGCGGGTTGTGGCGGCGGTCGAACAGCGCGCTCAGGCCCGGCAGCGCCGCCGCTTCGGCGAAACAGTCCAGCAGGAAGTCGCGCTCCTCCCCCGTGGGGTTGGCGCGAATCCACGAATCGTGGCGGTCGCGCGCCAGGGCCAGCCGCTCCCCCGGCCCCGACAGCCAGGGCCGCTCGACCAGCCGGTTGTCCTCGACGAAGCGCAGGAAGACGCAGCCCAGCACCCAGTGCACGGCGGCCTGCGTCACCTCCTCGTCCAGCCACGCGGTGAACGCCTGCGCCGTCCGCTTGGCGTCCCGCGCCGCCTGCCACTCCGCCCGCAGTTCGGCCTCGTGCGGCGATCCCTCCACCCGCTCGCGTATATCGGCTTCCAGCGTGCGCAGCAGGCGCTTCAGGTCGCTGAGGAGGAGGGCGGCGTCGATCATGGGAACCCGGTGCGGATGTGGCGAGGCGAAAGGGAGTACCACACGCGCAGGGCGTGGGGGAGTCCGACGGCGCGCGGAGCGACCGCCGCGTCTCGGGGGCCGGGCGGACGGATCAGGCGGGCTCTTGCCCCGGGACGTCGAAGCGCGCCGAGAACGTGGCGTACTCCTGGCGCAAGGCAGCGGCGAACGCCTCCAGGTCGTGGCGCTGGATGAGCATCTGGAACGCCAGGGTCCCTCCCGGCTCGCGGTGGTGGAACTGCGGCCAGCCGATGGTGAGGTGGAGTTCCCAGACGTCGTCCGCGCTGGCGGGCGTGGCGGCCCGCGCCTCCTCGCGCGCCTTCCAGGCATCCCAGTCCCTCATCCCCACCATCGGCTCGACGGGGAGCACGAAATCCGGGTAGAGAGCGACCTCTACGTCGTCACCGGGGAAGGTGCAGAACTGTCCTCGATTCGTGGCAAGCGCTTGCTCGAACAGCGACAGGAAAGCGCAGGGCGGGTCGCCTTCGCACAGCAGCGCGCCCGGGGCGAGCCGTTCCCAGGCAAGCCGACTCGATGGTTTGGGCTTCCAGACGATGGCGTCGGGGTTGACGAGGGGACGGCCGTCCATCGTCACCAGCAGCTCGTACCCGATCAGCTCCTCCGGGAGGCGGTAGCCGGCGTAGCGAATGGACAGCGTCATGTCGCCGTCGGCGATGCGCGCCATCCCACCGACCTTACGCCGCCGGCCGCGTTCCGGCCCGGTGCCGGTTGGCGATCCAGGACGTCGGGATGCGGGCCCACTGCCCGCCGCCGATGACGGGCACCGGTTGGCCGGCGATGGTCGGCAGCCCCCCGTCGGACTGGGGCAGCAGCAACCAGAGGCCGGGCGGGCCGCCCGCCGTGCCGGACAGGTCGCGCAGGGCCACCAGCCGCCCCATCAGGTCGTAGCGGGCGAACAACCCGCAATCCACCAGCAACTGGGGCTCCGGGGCGGTGCGCAGGGCCTGCTCGACCGCCGGCAGCGCGAACCCGATCAGGCGGCGCAGGTTCGTGCCGTCGTAGGTCTCCGGGGCCGCGGCGTCGGCGCACAGAACCCGCGACCAGTTCACCTTGCGGATCTCGGCCTCGCGGCGTAGGGCGTCGAGCAACAGGCGGTCGATGCTCACCCGGCGCAGCGGGTAGCGGTCGAGCAGCGCCTGCTCGGCGTCGAGGTAGCGGCGGGGATCGACGGTCAGCGCCAGGAAACCGCCGCTGCGCAGTGCGTAGGCCATCTTCTCTTCCAGGTGCCGGGCGGCGTCCACCTCCGGCGTCTGCTCCACCGGCGGCCCGTCGGTCAGCGAGCGGTGAAGCGAACTGAGTCCCGACGACATCCCGAAGCCGGCGTGGTCTGCGTAGTAGCCGGGGCCGTCCTCACCGTTCCCGCGCCAGACGCGGCCGGTTCCGGCCTGCTCCAGAAGCGCATCGAGCGCCGGACGTCCGGGCAGCGGGGACGCCTCGCCATAGCGCCCCTCGACCCGTTCGCGCACCTGCGCCTCGGTCAGCATGTGCGGGCCGAGAAGGGAGCCGGCGGCTAGCCGCAGTGTCCGCTCGGCCGCCATGCCGCGCGGGTAGATCTCACCCCGGCTCGACAGGGCGGCGGAGCGCGACGCCGCTACCGCCAGCGCGCGCACCCGCACGGGCGGCGGGCGGGGGGGGGCGTCGTCCTGCTCCCGGACGGGCCAGCCCAGCGCGTCCAGCTCCTCGTACACCCGCTGCGGGGGAGCCAGCGGGTCCTGCGCGGCGAGGGCATCGGCGGCGTGGGCAAG
Source organism: Azospirillum sp. (assembly GCF_050789165.1). NCBI lineage: Bacteria > Pseudomonadati > Pseudomonadota > Alphaproteobacteria > Rhodospirillales > Azospirillaceae > Azospirillum > Azospirillum sp. The sequence goes on along the minus strand of NZ_JBOZRT010000105.1, from coordinate 97,846 downwards.
GGTCCGGGCGTGCTCCGCCAGCTCCGCCGATTCCGCGACCAGCGGGGCGGCCTCGCCCTCGAACATCTGGAAACGCGGTTCAGCGCGCGCGCACTCGGCGTCGGTGGCGGCGCGCAGGACGGCCCCGGCGAACCGCTGGCGCCCCTCGCCGTCGAGCAGAGAACCGTGCATGGCCAGGATCTGCGGCACCAGTTCCGCCACCGTCATCACCCCGCCGTTGGCTCGCAGTAGGGTGCGCAGCTCGTCGCGCACGACGGTCAGCGCCGGTTGCTTGAGCCAGCGCTCCCGCCCCGCGGCCAGAGCCGCGGCAACCACCGTGCGGGCGACGCTGCAGCGGCTGGCGACCTCGCCGACGGTGGGCCATGTGGATGACGGCTCGGTCTCCTCCAACCCCAGGAAGACGGCGAGCGCGCGGTCCTCCACCATCTCTTCGCCGAGCGGGCGGCGCGGGATGAGCAGATCGGCCAGACGGTCGATGCTGACGCGGGCGGTCTCCGCCGCGTTTCCGGGGTCGGTGGGCGAGGGGGCGCCCGGCACGAGATCGGGGCGGAGTTGGGCGAGCCGCTTGGCCTTCAGGCGGATTTCCTTGCGGATGCGGTCGCCGACGCCGGTGAGGTAGCGGATGGAGCCGCGCGGCACAGCCAGCAGATCACGCACGGTGTGCACGCCCATGCGGTCGAGCACCTCCTGCGCCTCGACGCCGTAGCCCAGCTCGGCAATGGGCGTGGCGGCGGTGAGGCGTCGGGCGACGGCGTCGAAGCTGCCCTCCTCCCCTTGTTTCGTCACCGCCTCGTCGAACACGCGGCGCCAGGAACGCAGCATGTCCTCGGCGTTGTCGAAGCGCTCGCGCGGGTCGCGGCGCAACGCCTTGTCGAAAAACGCGGTCAGCCCCTCGCGCAGGTGCGGATCGATGCGCCCGGATTCGATGGTGGCCTCGTCATCGATCAGCGCCGGATCGCTTTGCCCGTCACCCCAGCCGGGCAGCACGCCGGTCATCATCTCGTGCAGGGTCACCGCGGCGGCGAACCGCTCGGCGCTGAGGTCCCAGCGCGGCGGACGGCGCAGGGCGAGGAAGGGATCGAGGTAGGGGCGGGTGCCCGCCTGGACGTTGTCCGGAGAGGTGCGGGCCAGGGAAAAGTCGAACAGCACCAAGCGCCGGCGCTCCCGTCCCTCGGTGATGCCGATGTTGTCGGGCTTGATGTCGCGGTGGGCGATGCCCTTCTGCTCCAGGTGGTCGACGGCGCTCAGCAATTCCTCGCCGAAGCGGCGCTTGAGGTCGAGCGACAGCCCGTCGGGGGTGCGCAGGACCTGCGCTAGCGTCTGGGCGCCGGCGCTCTCCATCAGGATCGCCGTGCGCCCGGCGACGGTCAAGGTGTGCCGGATCGAGACAATGTTGGTGTGGTGTAGCTTAGCGAGCGCCGCTGCCTCGGCCTCAAGGCGGTCGTTGTGCGCCGGGTCGAGCGCCACTTTCAGCACCAGCTCCTCCGCGTCGGCGCCGTCGGCCTGCGCCAGCAGGGCGTCGGCCGAGGCCCCGCGGCCCAGACGCCGGACGACCGTGAAGCCGCCCTCCAGCCGATCACCGGGCTTCGCCACCGCCGGATCGACTGTGGTTTCCGAAGCACCGCGCTGGAGATCGCGCTCGACCTCGGCGAGGCGCTCGAGGAACTCGTCCATCGAGGCGATGCGGGCGGGCACCTCGGGATGGGTGCCGATGCGGATCAGGTCGACGAGGCTCTGCATCGCCCCGTCCACCACGTCGGACACCCGCAGGCCTCCGCCGGCGCGCAGCCGTGCGGCGAGGTCGAGCGGCGTGGAGGCCGGCGCCTGTCCGGTGAACAGGTGGTAGGCGATGGCGGCCAGTGAGAAGACGTCATGATGCGGGCCGGACTGCGGGCCGCCGCTCAACGCCTCCGGCGCGATGTAGACCTTGGCCGGATCCTCGACGTAGCTGTCGAGGTGAATGGTGCCGGAGGTGACGTGGGCCGTACCGGTGGTGGAAGCGTCGCGCGCCGCGGTCTGCCAATTCATGATCTGCAGGCGCGGGAGGGACTGATCGACGTCACGCACGAGGATGCTCTGGGGCGCCAGGGCACGGTGGTAGAGCCGCTTGCCGTGGGCATACTTCAGCGTTTCGGCCAGTTGGCGAAGGATGTGCAGCCTGAGGTCCACCCCCATGCGCTCCAGATGCTCTCGCATCAGGAAATCGAGGCGAATCGCCTTGGGGTCATGGTCGAAGATCAGCGCCGGACCGCGGTCGGTGTCCTTGTACTCCCGTACTCGGAGCACACCGGGGTGGTCGATGCCCTCCAGGACCTGGAACTCCCGTGCCGCCAGCCGGCCAAGCGATCGCCGCTCCTCCTCGCCGGCCGCCGCTGCGTAGGGATAGAAGCGAATGCGCCGCGGTACGCCAAGGGTCACATGGCGCCCTTCCCAATCCTGCCAACCATCGCCTTCGGCGAGGACGCGCGTCAACTCATAGTCCGAGATCCGGCGCTCGCGCAGTGCCGGGCGAATGCCGGCCTCGGCGATCGCGCGGCAGACCATGCGCGCCTGTTCAGCGGTCACCGGGGCGCGCGGCGGAGCCGACGGCAGGCCGGCCGTCAGGGTGTTGATGATGCCTGCACCCCATTTGGACGGGCGGCGCCCAAAGGTAGACAGCGCCGTGGCCGGATCGACCCGCCACACCAAATCCGGGGCAGACAGGAAGATCACTGCCGTCACGTAGGGTAGGCGCAGCCGGGCCCGGGTGACCGCGTTTTGCCGCTTGAGCAGCCCGGCGAGGCGTTTGGCCTTGCGATTGGCGAGGATCAGCGGATTGTCGTCAGTGCGACGACGCCCGTCCGTGGTCCAGGTCCATGTATGCGGGTCGCCCTCGATCTGGCCGGGGCGGCTCTTGATCTCCACCAGAAACAGGCCATGCGGCGACAGGATGAGGGCATCGACTTCATTGACCTTGCCCTCGTCGTCGATGAACTCGACATTCGACCAAGCGTACCAGGGGTCTTGGTTGGGCAGCCGCTCGCGCAGGAACTCCAGGGCCTCGCGTTCCCAAGGGAACGGGGACTCCGTGATCGTCAACCAGCGCTGCGCACTCATCGCCATGCGGCACCTCTTCGGATAGCGACGCAGGATGCGACAGGCCCTGGCCACGGTCCAGAGGCCAATTGCCGTGGAGTTGGGCGGCGAGGTACTGACGGCGCCGGGGGCAGGACCCCAGGAGAGGCATCAGGCGCATGTGCTTGGAGAGTATTCATCCGACACCGACAAGGTTAAGGCGACCCACGCTGCAGCACCCGGAAAACGGCAAAATCGGATCCCGGATCCTCGCGGCCCGGGACGATTGTTTCATACGGCGATGGTGCGCGTCGGTGCCGTCAGTTCGCGCGTTGTCAGTGGTGGCATGGCGCGGTAGATCGTCAGCTCGGCGAGCCCGAGTGTTTCCTTCGGCGCAGTAACTTCACATCCCGCTCAGCCGGTCGCCGCGCCTGCACAATCCGCAGGTACTATAGCGCCGCTCGCCTGCTCGTAAGCGATCCGCATCTCGAGACCGGCTCCGAGGTCGATGGCGTGCACGATCACCGGCAGGGTATGGGGGCACATCTGCTATGCCAGCGCCTCCGCAACGTCTCCCGTCACGCCAGCCTCTCGACGTTCTCGCAGGGCACGTTGGCCGTCATGCAAATGCAACCTTTATGATGCCGATAGCAACACATGGGCCCGCGGTGGCGTGGAGCCTAAAACGAGAAACGGGCCGGTGAACCGGCCCGTTTCCGCGTTAGACAACCGATGACGGTGCTGTTGGTCTTCCTTAGGTTTCTAGACCTTGACGCGGAGTCGAAAGTCTAACGTACCTCTTTAGAATTAACAGTTTGCATCAAACCGAGTAATACATCTTGTACTCGATCGGGTGCGGCATGGTCTCGAAGGCCATCATCTCTTCCGTGCGCAGCTCGATGTAGGACTCGATCATGTCCTTGGTGAACACGTCGCCCTTCATCAGGAAGCCGGCGTCGGCGCGCAGGCTGTCCAGCGCCTCGCGCAGCGAGCCGCAAACCGTCGGGACCTTGGCCAGTTCCTCGGCCGGCAGGTCGTAGAGGTTCTTGTCCATCGCGTCGCCGGGGTGGATCTTGTTCTGGATGCCGTCCAGGCCGGCCATCAGCATGGCGGCGAAGGCCAGGTACGGGTTGGCCGACGGATCCGGGAAGCGGACCTCGACGCGCTTGCCCTTCGGCGACGCCACGTACGGGATGCGGCAGGAGGCCGAACGGTTGCGGGCCGAGTAGGCCAGCAGCACCGGCGCCTCATAGCCCGGGACCAGACGCTTGTAGCTGTTGGTCGACGGGTTGGTGAAGGCGTTCAGCGCCTTGGCGTGCTTGATGATGCCGCCGATGTAGTACAGCGCCAGCTCCGACAGGTCGGCGTAGCCCGAACCCGCGAACAGCGGCTGGCCTTCCTTCCAGATCGACTGGTGGCAGTGCATGCCCGAGCCGTTGTCGCCGAACACCGGCTTCGGCATGAAGGTGGCCGACTTGCCGTACGCGTGCGCGACGTTGTGCACGACGTACTTGTAGTACTGCATGTTGTCGCCGGTGCGGACCAGCGTGTCGAACTTGATGCCCAGCTCGTGCTGCGCGGCGGCCACCTCGTGGTGGTGCTTCTCGACGGGCACGCCCATCTCGGCCAGGACGCTCAGCATCTCGGCGCGCAGGTCCGAGCCGCTGTCGATCGGGGCGACCGGGAAGTAGCCGCCCTTGATGCCCGGGCGGTGGCCCATGTTGCCGTCTTCATAAGCGCGGTCGGCGTTGTAGTGGCCTTCCTCGGAATCGATCTGGTACGACACCTTGTTCATCTCGACCGTGAACTTCACGTCGTCGAAGACGAAGAACTCGGCCTCCGGGCCGAAGTAGACGGTGTCGCCGATGCCGGCCGACGCGGTGTAGCGCTCGGCGGCCTTGGCGATCGAGCGCGGGCAGCGGCCGTAGGGCTGGCCGGTCGACGGCTCGTACACGTCGCACAGGATGTTCAGCGTCGGCTGGGCGGCGAACGGATCCATGATGGCCGTGGTCGGGTCCAGCTTCAGGATCATGTCCGACTCGTTGATCGCCTTCCAGCCGGCGATCGACGACCCGTCGAACATGATGCCGTCCTCGAAGACGTCCTCATCGATCGTCGACACGTGCTGGGCCGTGTGGTGCAGCTTGCCGCGCGGATCGGTGAAGCGGAGGTCCACGTACTTGACGTCGTGTTCCTTGATCAGGTCGAAGACCTTGCTGATGTCGGACATGTTTGTCATTCCACGCTTATAGAGGTTTGGGGCCCGCAGCGTCGTTTCCGGCTCTTCAGTCGGGCCGCTGGTGACGGCGCGTGCGGCGGAGGTTATGTCACGTCTTGCCCGCGGATACAACGGAACGCCCCGGAGCCGGGGCCGTGTCGCGCTGCGGGGTGCGGATGGGACGCAGGCTGAATGGACGAAGTGGTTGGCGGGCGCCGCCTCAAATGGCGTCGGCACCCTTTTCGCCGGTGCGGATCCGGATCACCTCCTCGACGGGAGTGACGAAGATCTTGCCATCGCCGATCCGGCCGGTGTGGGCCGCCTGCTGGATCGCCTCGACCGCGCGTTCGACCAGGGAATCCTCCATCACCACCTCGATCTTCACCTTCGGCAGGAAGTCGACGACGTATTCCGCGCCGCGGTACAGCTCGGTGTGGCCCTTCTGGCGGCCGAAGCCCTTGGCCTCGGTGACGGTGATGCCCTTGATGCCGACCTCGTGAAGCGCTTCCTTCACCTCGTCGAGCTTGAACGGCTTGATGATGGCTTCGATCTTTTTCATGGGTCTCTCGTATGAGGTGCCAACGCCGGCAGGCACCGTCCCAGGCTCTGCCGACGCCCACTGGTTAGCACGGATCGTGCCAGAGCGCCGGAATTGCCGGGAACGGCTTCGGCACCGGTCGTCGGGGTGGGTGTGCCGAAGCGGACGGCACAGGGCTGCCGCGAAATCGGGCGAAGTGAACAATATTTGGGCATAATGCGCAAGCCGGGGCTGTGGGGAGCCCTGCGTCCCCCGATTTCCGCCTCCGGCGAAAAAAGCCTGCGCGCGCTAAAACTCCGCTTGACCGCCCCCAGGGATTGGGGCATATCACCGCCCACTGCGGCGGCGATGGTAGCTCAGTTGGTAGAGCCCTCGGTTGTGGTCCGAGTGGTCGTGGGTTCGAGTCCCATCCATCGCCCCAGTCCCCCTTCCTTCGACATGTAAAGCGTGCCTATCCTGGCGTCCCAAGACGACAGGGAGGACTTCGCGTGTTACGCGAGAACGCTTTGAAAAAGCGGCTGGCCGCGGGCCGGCCGGCGCTCGGCTGCTGGCTCGACATGGCGAGCCCGGTGGCCGCGGAGATCGTCGGGCTGGCCGGCTACGATTTCGTCGTCATCGACCACGAGCACGGGCCGGGCACGCTGGCCGACGGGCTGGCGCTTTTGCAGGCACTGTCCGGCACGCCGGCCACCACCATCATGCGCGTGCCGGCCAACGATCCCGTCTATGTCAAGCGGGCGCTCGACATGGGCGTCGAGGGGCTGATGTTCCCCAACGTGAATTCCGCCGAGGAGGCGCGCGCCGCGGTGGGCGCCTGCCACTACCCGCCGCGCGGCGTGCGCGGGGCGGCTTACGGCATGGTGCGTGGCTCGGACTACGGCTTGCGCGGGGAGCGCTACCGCGAGACCGCGGGCGACGAGCTGCTGGTGATCTGCCAGATCGAGACCGCCGCGGCGGTCGACGCCATTCCGGAGATCGCCGCCGTGCCGGGTGTGGAGTCGCTGTTTGTCGGCCCCTACGACCTGTCCGGCAGCATCGGCAGGCTCGGGCGGTTCGACGATCCGGAGGTGGCGGCGCTGCTCGACCACGCCGAGCGGGCCATCCTCGACTCAGGCCGCATCTACGGCACCATTCCGGTCGCCGGGCGCCCGATGGCCGACCTGGTCGCGCGCGGCGCGCGGCTGGTGGTGGCGGGCAGCGACATCGGCTTCGTCCGCACCGGCGCGGTGCAGCAGGTCGAGGCGTTCCGCGCCGTGAGCGGGGAGCGCTGAGCGTGGCCGGGGAACTGCTCACCGTCGCCGAGATGCAGCGGGCCGATGCGCTGGCCATCTCCGGCGGCGTGCCCGGGCCGGTGCTGATGGAGAACGCCGGGGCCGCTGTCGCGCGCGCGATCCGCGCCCGCTGGTCGCCGCGGCCGGTGGCGGTGGCCTGCGGGCCGGGCAACAACGGTGGCGACGGCTTCGTGGTCGCGCGCCTGCTGGCCGAGGCGGGCTGGCCGGTGCGCCTTGGGCTGCTGGGCGAGCGCGCGGCGCTGAAGGGCGACGCGGCGCAGGCGGCGCAGCGCTGGACCGGCGCCGTCGAGCCGCTGGGGCCGCAACTGCTCGACGGCGCGCCGCTGGTGGTGGACGCGCTGTTCGGCGCCGGGCTGGCGCGGCCGCTGGAGGGCGTGGCGCGCGCGGTGGTCGAGACCATGGCCGGGCTGACGGTGGTGGCGGTGGACGTGCCGAGCGGCGTGCACGGCGATACCGGAGCCGTGCTTGGCGCGGCGCCGGCGGCGGCGCTGACCGTCACCTTCTTCCGGTGCAAGCCGGGCCACTGGCTGCTGCCCGGACGCACGCTGTGCGGTGAGACGGTGCTGGCCGACATCGGCATTCCGGAGACGGTGCTCGACGCCATCGCGCCGCGCTGCCGGGAGAACGGGCCGGCGCTGTGGGGGGCGCGGTACCCATGGCCGCGGGTCGATTCGCACAAGTACGCGCGCGGGCACGCGGTGGTGATGGGCGGGGGCAGAATGACCGGGGCCGGGCGGCTGGCGGCGCGCGGGGCGCTGCGCGCCGGGGCCGGGCTGGTCACCGTCGCCTGCCCGCCGGAGGCGTTCGCGATCTACGCCGCCGGTTCGCCCAGCCTGATCGTCGAGCCGGTGGCGGACGACGCGGCGTTCGCGGCGCTGCTCGCCGACGCGCGGAAGAACGCGGTGCTGCTCGGCCCCGGCGCGGGGGTGGGCGTGCACACCCGCGCCCGGGTGCTGGCGGCGCTGGACGCCGGCAAGGCCTGCGTGCTGGACGCCGACGCGCTGACCTCCTTCGCCGGCGCGCCGGGCGACCTGCTGGACCGGCTGAGCGGGCGGTGCGTTCTGACTCCGCACGAAGGCGAGTTCGCGCGGCTGTTCGGCCAGGCCGGCGACAAGCTCACGCGCGCCCGCGCCGCGGCGGCGCGTTGCGGGGCGGTGCTGCTGCTGAAGGGGGCGGACACGGTGATCGCCGCGCCGGACGGCCGCGCCGCGATCAACGCCAACGCGCCGCCCGAACTGGCGACGGCCGGGGCGGGCGACGTGCTGGCCGGGCTGATCCTCGGCCTGCTGGCGCAGGGGATGGACGGATTCGACGCCGCCTGCGCCGGGGCGTGGCTGCACGGCGAGGCGGCGGCTCGGATCGGGCCGGGGCTGATCGCCGAGGATCTGCCGGACGCGCTGCCGGCGGTGCTGCGGCGGCTGAAGGCGGGGTAGGGGAGCGCCCTACCGGAGCGCCCGCCGCCGCGCCGGGGCGCGGCGCCAGGCGATGCCGGGCGTGCGGCGGTCGCAGGGCAGGGGACCGCCGAGGCGCACCGGCGCGCCGTGTTCCAGCAGATCCTCGGCGTCGGGCTCCTCGTCGCCCTCCAGCACGGCCAGCGGGTCGGCGCGGCTGTCCAGCTCGGCGATCCAGGCGGCGGTCTCCGCCAGCACCATGGCGATCTTCCTGGCCTCGACGGCGTTGCCCTCGGCCCGCCACTCCGCATCGATCATGCGGAGCAGCCGGCGCCGGCCGAGCGGACCCTCCATCAGCTCGCGCAGCAGAAGCGAGGCCGCGCCCGGCGGCAGCTTCTGGTTCCGGGCGACCAGCGCCACCTGGTCGGCCAGCAGGGCGGTGATCGAGAAGGCGGAGGGATCGGTCTGCAAGGCCACGGGGAACTCCTTGGATACCCTGTCCTGTGTGCGATGCGCGGGCGCTCAGGCGGCCGCGTCAAGGGCGCGGGCGCGCCGGCTGCGGCGGGCGTCGTCGAGGACGCGCAGGACGTCGGCGCGGGTGAGGCCGTCGCGGGCCAGCAGCAGGTCCATGATCGGATCGTCGAGAAGCGACTGCACCACGCCATGGCGCGCGGCGGGGGACTTCTTGAACGGAATGGCAGTCGGCATGGCGAACCTCCCTGAGTCGAGTTCGGTTGTTCCGGCCGCGAACGGCTTTGGCACCATGCCCCATTCCGCAGGTGGGGCTGTTGGAGCAATTTTGAGATGTATTATGCCGCCCGGATCCAATCCTCAACGATGGCAATAGGGCCTGTGCTTAGCCTCTGAAAGTATTCCCACGCGCGGACCGTTCTAAAGTAGGAGGGAAGCTTGATCTCATCTACCCCGTTCGTATCGGCCGGCGGAAGCGGGGTAGCCGCTGATCTGGCCGGTAATGTCGCTCAACGCCGGCTTTGCGACAATTCTGTAATGCGGACTACGACCGACCTCGACTCCCGGTGCCGGTCTCCCTGACCTCCGGACGGCATAGGGGGCGTGGGGTGCTCGGCCCTTCGGCCGGGGGCTGCCCCGAGGAGCTAGGACGGGCAGGGCGCTTGTTTCGGCGCAAGTTCCGCTACAGACTCGTCATCATGAGCGACACCGACACCACCATGGAGCCCGCAGGCACGGCCCAGCCGGCCGGCCTGTTCGACCGCGCGCTGGAGAACCTGCGCGCCCGCTGGCGCGACATCGCCGCCTCGGCCCGCGAGGCGGTCGGCGCCGCCCCCCGCCCGCACCTGCCGCGCGAGGACGCCGAGCGGCTGAAGGCGCAGATGCAGGCCTGCCTGGAGGCGCGCGGCGGCGAGGTGTCGGCGCGGGCGCGTGCGGCGCAGCTGGGCCGCACCTACCTGGCGCTGGATCCGAACGGGCGGCGCAACTTCCTGGGCGTGCTGGCGCGCGACTTCGACGTGGACCGCGCCGCGGTGGACGCGGCGGTGGACGCCTTCCACGCAGCCGCCGACCCGGCGGCGCGCGGGCGGGCCGAGCGGGCGCTGCGCCGCGCGCTGGAGCCGCCGCGGCTGACCCTGCTCACCCAGTTCAACGCGCTGCCCGAGGGGGTGAAGTTCCTGGTCGACCTGCGCGCCGAGCTGCTGGAAATGGCTGCCGGCGTGCCGGAGCTGAAGGCGCTGGAGGACGACCTGAAGAACCTGCTGCGCGGCTGGTTCGACGTCGGCTTCCTGGAGATGCGGCGGATCACCTGGGACAGCCCGGCCTCGCTGCTGGAGAAGCTGATCAAGTACGAGGCGGTGCACGAGATCCGCGGCTGGCAGGATCTCAAGGACCGCCTCGATTCGGACCGCCGCTGCTTCGCCTTCTTCCACCCGCGCATGCCCGACGAGCCGCTGATCTTCGTCGAGGTGGCGCTGGTCGAGGGCATGTCGGACAACGTGCAGGCGCTGCTCGACCCCTCGGCGCCGGTGTACGATCCGAAGGCGGCGGACAGCGCCATCTTCTATTCGATTTCCAACGCGCAGAAGGGGCTGGCCGGCATCAGCTTCGGCAATTTCCTGATCAAGCGGGTCGCCGACGGGCTGGCGTCGGAGTTCCCCAACCTGAAGACCTTCGCCACGCTGTCGCCGGTCCCCGGCTTCCGCCGCTGGCTCGACGTCGAGCTGGCCCGCCGCGGCGACGCGCTGCTGGCGGCCGGCGAGCGCGAGAAGCTGGCCGAGTGGCTGGATCCCGCCGAGACGGCGACGCCCGGCCGCGGCGTTCTGGAGACGGCGCTGACCCGCGAGGCGTGGTACGCGGAGGAGGGGCTGGCCAAGGCGCTGAAGGCGCCGCTGATGCGGCTGGGCGCGCAGTACCTGATGGAGGCGAAGGCCGAGGGGAGGAATGGCGGGCCGGCGCGGGCGCGCGACCCGGTGGCGCACTTCCACCTGTCCAACGGCGCCCGGATGGAGCGGCTGAACTGGATGGCCGACCGCTCGCACAAGGGGCTGCAGCAGTCCTGCGGCATGATGATCAACTACCGCTACCGCCTGAACGAGGTGGAGGCCAACCACGAGGCCTACAGCGGCGACGGGAAGGTCAACGCCTCATCGGCGATGCGCGGGCTGCTGAAGGGCGGCTGAGCGCGGGGCTACGCCGCCAGCAGCGCCTCCTCCTCCGCGGGCGGGACCACCTCGAAGGCGGCGCGCAGGTCGTCGGGGATGTCCAGCGGCTGCCCGGTGCGGAAGTCGACGAACACCCAGCCGGTCTCGGCGGTGGCGAGGATGCGGTTGTCGCCGGTGCGGCGGAACAGGTACTTGCGCGGGGAGCTGCGCTGGCCGAATCCGGAGACCCAGGTGAGCAGCGCGATCTCCTCGCCGAGGAAGGCGGGGCGGCGGTACTCGATGGCGTGCGAGCGCACGACGAATCCGGCCCCGTCCCGCAGGTAGCGCTCCAGCGGCCAGCCCTGCGCCGCCGAATGGGCGATCGCCGCGTCCTGCATCCAGGCCAAGTACTTGAGGTTGTTGACGTGCCGCAGCTCGTCGATGGCGTCGGGGGGAACCGTGAAGGTCTGGGTGAACACCGGGGGCATGGCAAGCTCCAATGGGGGATGTGGTTTACGTTAACGTCATGCGCGCGGCCGTCAACCTCCGGCATCGCTGCGCCGGCGCCGGCTAAGACCATTTTGTGTGTTTGCTCGGTACCCGTTGTGCTATAGACCGGTCCAGCCCGGCGGACGGGGCGAGGGGGCAACCCCTGGCCGCGGCCGCCATTGCCGTTGCGGGCGTGGCGGAACTGGTAGACGCGCCGGATTTAGGTTCCGGTGACTTCGGTCGTGGGGGTTCGAGTCCCTTCGCCCGCACCACGGCAAACTCCTGAACCCGATCTTCCGAGACGCGGGTCCGGGCCGCCCGATCCGGGGCGCCGCCGGAACCGCACAACGAGACAGGCATTCGCTCCGATGCAGATTACCGAAACCAGCGCCGACGGCCTCAAGCGCGAATTCAAGGTCGTCATCTCCGCCCAGGACATCGCCACCAAGGTGGACGGCAAGCTCGAAGAGCTGCGGAAGACCGTGCAGCTTCCCGGCTTCCGCCCGGGCAAGGTGCCGGTTGCCGTGATCAAGCAGCGCTACGGCGGCAGCGTGATGCACGAGGTCCTCGAGGACGCCGTGTCCGACAGCTCGCGCCAGGCGCTGAGCGAGCGCGGCCTGCGCCCGGCGCTCCAGCCGAAGATCGACATCGAGAAGTTCGAGGAGAACGGCGACCTCGAGTACAAGATGGCCGTCGAGCTGCTGCCCGACGTGGAGCCGGCCGACCTCTCCGGCATCGAGCTGGAGCGCCTGGTCGCCGAGGTGGCCGAAAAGGACGTGGACGAGGCGCTGGAGCGTCTGGCCCAGTCGCGCTCCTCGACCGAGCCGGTCACCGAGGACCGCCCGGCGCAGAAGGGCGACACCGTCGTCATCGACTTCGCCGGCACCGTCGGCGGCGAGGCCCTGCCGGGCATGGACGCCAAGGACTTCAACCTGGAGCTGGGCTCCAATTCCTTCGTCCCGGGTTTCGAGGACCAGCTGGTCGGCGCCAAGGCCGGCAGCCACGTCACCGTGAACGTCAAGTTCCCGGAGGACTACCCGGCCGAGAAGCTGAAGGGCCAGGACACCGTCTTCGAGGTGGACGTCAAGGAGATCCGCCAGACCGTCCCCGGCAAGGTCGATGAGGACCTCGCCAAGGACTTCGGCATGGAGAGCCTGGAGAAGCTGAAGGACGCCATCCGCGACAAGCTGAAGCGCGACTACGCCGACGCCGCCCGCGTGAAGGTGAAGCGCCAGCTGCTCGACAAGCTGGCCGAGGCGCACAGCTTCGAGGTGCCGGCCGGCATGGTCGACATCGAGTTCGACGCGATCTGGGAACAGCTGCAGCGCGAGATCAAGGCCGGCAACGCCGGCGAGGACGCGGGCAAGTCCGAGGACGAGCTGAAGGCCGAGTACCGCTCCATCGCCGAGCGCCGCGTGCGCCTGGGCCTGCTGCTGTCCGAGGTCGGCCGCCGCAACAACATCCAGGTCACCCAGGACGAGGTCAACCGCGCCCTCATCAGCGAGGCGCGCCGCTTCCCCGGCCAGGAGCGCCAGGTGTTCGAGTTCTTCAAGCAGAACCCGGGCGCCATGGAGAACCTGCGGGCGCCGATCTTCGAGGACAAGGTCGTGGACTACATCCTCGAGCTCGCCAAGGTCAGCGAGCGCACGGTTCCGGTGGAGGAGCTGCTGCGCGACCCGGACGAGGACGCGGCGAAGGCGGCCTGAGGAATGTTTCGTGACAGGGCGGCCTTTCGGCCGCCCTTTTCTTCCCCTATATAGGGGTGAACGCCACGAGGCTCAGGGGGCTAGGGTAACAACAATGTACGACTTCGAGCCTAAGATGAACGCTCTGGTCCCGATGGTCATCGAGCAGACCAACCGGGGTGAGCGCGCCTATGACATTTATTCGCGCCTGCTGAAGGAGCGAATCATCTTCCTGATCGGCGGGGTCAACGACGCTGTTGCCAGCCTGATCTGCTCGCAGCTGCTGTTCCTGGAGTCGGAGAACCCGAACAAGGACATCGCGCTCTACATCAACTCTCCGGGCGGCTATGTGTCGGCGGGTCTCGCCATTTACGACACCATGCAGTACATCCGCCCGCAGGTGTCCACGGTGTGCATGGGGCAGGCGGCGTCCATGGGCTCGCTGCTGCTCGCCGCCGGCGCGCCGGGCAAGCGCTTCTCGCTGCCCAACAGCCGCATCATGATCCACCAGCCCTCGGGCGGCGCCCAGGGCCAGGCCTCGGACATCGAGATCCAGGCGCAGGAGATCCTGAAGCTGCGCTCGCGCCTGAACGAGATCTACGTCAAGCACACCGGCCAGCCGCTGGACGTGATCGAGCAGAACATGGAGCGCGACAAGTTCATGTCGCCCGAGGAGGCCAAGGCCTTCGGCCTCATCGACGAGGTGGTCGAGAAGCGCCCCGGCGGCGAGGAAAACCGCTGACCGCCGCAACAATGTGTTGATCGCGCCGGTTCGCCTGTTGTTGACTGGACGACGGGTGGCCGGCGCGATACGGTAGCCTTGTCACGAGCCGGTTTCGTGACAGACTCAGGAAAAGGACCGGCGTCGGGGGATGCGCGTACCGGGATCCTCCGAGAGCATGACGGAGTACAGATGACCAAGTCCAGCAGCGGCGATTCGAAGAATACGCTCTACTGCTCGTTCTGCGGCAAGAGCCAGCACGAGGTCCGCAAGCTGATCGCCGGTCCGACGGTGTTCATCTGCGATGAATGCGTCGAACTGTGCATGGACATCATTCGCGAGGAGAACAAGACGACCCTCGTGAAGTCCCGCGATGGGGTGCCGACGCCGCGCGACATCCACGCCGTGCTTGACGACTACGTGATCGGGCAGGACCACGCCAAGCGCGTGCTGTCGGTCGCGGTGCACAACCACTACAAGCGCCTGTCGCACGGCACCAAGCACAACGACGTCGAACTGGCGAAGTCGAACATCCTGCTGATCGGCCCGACCGGCTGCGGCAAGACGCTGCTGGCCCAGACGCTGGCCCGCATCATCGACGTGCCGTTCACCATGGCCGACGCCACCACGCTGACCGAAGCGGGCTACGTCGGCGAGGACGTCGAGAACATCATCCTCAAGCTGCTGCAGGCCGCCGACTACAACGTCGAGCGGGCGCAGCGCGGCATCGTCTACATCGACGAGGTCGACAAGATCTCCCGCAAGTCCGACAATCCGTCGATCACCCGCGACGTGTCGGGCGAGGGCGTGCAGCAGGCCCTGCTGAAGATCATGGAGGGTACCGTCGCCTCCGTGCCGCCGCAGGGCGGGCGCAAGCACCCGCAGCAGGAGTTCCTGCAGGTCGACACCACCAACATCCTCTTCATCTGCGGCGGCGCCTTCGCCGGCCTGGAGAAGATCATCGCCCAGCGCGGCAAGGGGACCAGCATCGGCTTCGGCGCCGACGTGCGCAGCCCCGAGGAGCGCTCGACCGGCGACATCCTGCACGGAGTCGAGCCGGAGGACCTGCTGAAGTTCGGCCTGATCCCCGAGTTCGTCGGCCGCCTGCCGGTGGTCGCCACCCTGTCCGACCTGGACGAGGCGGCGCTGGTGGAGATCCTCACCAAGCCGAAGAACGCCCTCGTCAAGCAGTACCAGCGCCTGTTCGAGATGGAGGACGTCCACCTGGAGTTCTCCGACGACGCGCTGCGCAACATCGCCGGCAAGGCGATCGCCCGCAAGACGGGCGCGCGCGGCCTGCGCTCGATCATGGAGGCCATCCTGCTCGACCCGATGTTCGACCTGCCGGGCCTCTCCGGTGTCGAGAGCATCGTCGTCAACGGCGAAGTGGTGGAGGGCCGCGCCAAGCCGCTCTACGTCCACTCCGACCGCCGCAGCGAGGCGCCGGGCGCCTGACGCTCGAAGCGAACTGAGTCGAGGAAAGGGGCGCCTCCGGGCGCCCTTTTCGTTTTGGCCTCTCCCCCGGCCCCGCTGGAGGGAGAGGACGGCGTGTTCGCTGCGCCGCAAAAGGGAATCCCGGCCGTCTGCCCTTGAAGGGGCCCGAGGCGTGTGCCACGTTAGTCGGGTGCCGTAACCAAGGCCCTGCGCTCATCCCGAGGCGGGCCAATGTCCCAGGCCCATCCCGGGCTGGCGGCGTCCCCACCGAGAGGCCCTGTTCCATGTTCGAAATTCCCCGTGGTGCCCTCTATCCGGTCCTGCCGCTGCGCGACATCGTGGTGTTCCCCCACATGATCGTGCCGCTGTTCGTGGGCCGCGAGAAGTCCGTGCGCGCGCTCGAGGACGTGATGAAGGACGACAAGCAGATCCTGCTCGTCACCCAGAAGAACGCGGCGCAGGACGATCCGACCCCAGCCGACATCTACGGTGTCGGCACTGTGGGCACCGTGCTGCAGCTGCTGAAGCTGCCCGACGGGACGGTCAAGGTTCTGGTCGAAGGCGGCCAGCGCGCCGCGATCACCAAGTTCGCCGAGAACGAGGACTTCTTCCAGGCCTACGCCGACCTGACCGAGGAAAAGGTCGGCGAGCAGCAGGAGCTGGAGGCGCTGTCGCGCGCCGTGGTCTCGCAGTTTGAGCAGTACATCAAGCTCAACAAGAAGATCCCGCCCGAGGTGCTGGTCTCGATCAACCAGATCGAGGACTCCGGCAAGCTGGCCGACACCGTCGCCTCGCACCTCGCCCTGAAGATCCCCGAGAAGCAGCAGCTGCTGGAGACGGCCACCGTCTCCGAGCGCCTGGAGCGGGTCTACGCCTTCATGGAGGGCGAGATCGGCGTGCTGCAGGTGGAGAAGCGCATCCGCAACCGCGTCAAGCGGCAGATGGAGAAGACCCAGCGCGAGTACTACCTGAACGAACAGCTCAAGGCGATCCAGAAGGAGCTGGGCGAGTCGGAGGACGGCCGCGACGAGGCGGCCGAGCTGGAAGAGAAGATCAACAAGACCCGCCTCACCAAGGAGGCCCGCGACAAGGCGCTCGCCGAGCTGAAGAAGCTCCGCTCCATGAGCCCGATGTCCGCCGAGGCCACCGTGGTCCGCAACTACCTGGACTGGATGCTCTCCATTCCCTGGAAGAAGCGCACCAAGGTGAAGAAGGACATCAAGCTGGCGCAGAAGATCCTCGACGCCGACCACTACGGTCTGGAGAAGGTCAAGGAACGCATCCTGGAATACCTTGCCGTGCAGAACCGCATGAACAAGGTGAAGGGGCCGATCCTCTGCCTGGTCGGGCCGCCGGGCGTCGGCAAGACCTCGCTGGGCAAGTCGATCGCGCGCTCCACGGGCCGCAACTTCGTGCGCATGTCGCTCGGCGGCGTGCGCGACGAGGCCGAGGTCCGCGGCCACCGGCGCACCTACATCGGCTCCATGCCCGGCAAGGTCATCCAGGGCATGAAGAAGGCCAAGTCGTCGAACCCGCTGTTCCTGCTCGACGAGATCGACAAGCTCGGCGCCGACTGGCGCGGCGACCCGTCCTCGGCGCTGCTGGAGGTGCTGGATCCGGAGCAGAACAGCTCCTTCAACGACCATTACCTGGAGGTCGATTACGACCTGTCCGACGTGATGTTCGTCTGCACGGCCAACACGCTGCGCCTGCCGCAGCCGCTGCTGGACCGCATGGAGGTGATCCGCGTCGCCGGCTACACCGAGGATGAGAAGGTCGAGATCGCCAAGCGCCACCTGCTGGACAAGCAGGTCAAGGCGTCGGGCCTGAAGAAGGGCGAGTTCGCCATCTCCGACGACGCGCTGAAGGACCTGATCCGCTACTACACGCGGGAAGCCGGCGTGCGCAACCTGGAGCGCGAGATCGCCGGCCTGGCCCGCAAGGTGGTGAAGGAGATCCTGATGAAGGGCACCGAGAAGGTGTCCATCACCCGCCGGAACCTCGACAAGTACGCCGGCGTGCGCCGCTTCCACTTCGGCGAGGCCGAACTGGAGGATCTGGTCGGCGTCACCACTGGGCTGGCCTGGACCGAGGTGGGCGGCGAGCTGCTGTCCATCGAGGCGGTGTCGCTGCCCGGCAAGGGCCGCGTGACCACCACCGGCAAGCTGGGCGACGTCATGAAGGAATCGGTCCAGGCGGCCGAGTCCTACGTGAAGTCCCGCGCCGTCGCCTTCGGCATCAAGCCGACGCTCTTCGAGAAGAAGGACATCCACGTCCACGTTCCGGAGGGTGCCACTCCCAAGGACGGCCCGTCGGCCGGCGTGGCGATGATCACCTCGATCGTCTCCGTGCTGACCGGAATCGCCGTCCGCAAGGACGTCGCGATGACCGGCGAGATCACGCTGCGCGGCCGGGTGCTGCCGATCGGCGGTCTGAAGGAGAAGCTGCTGGCCGCCCTGCGCGGTGGCCTGAAGACGGTGCTGATCCCCAAGGACAACGAGAAGGATCTGGCGGACATCCCCGACAATGTGAAGCGGGGTCTGCAGATCATTCCGGTCAACTCGGTGGATGACGTGCTGCGCAACGCCCTGGTCCGCCCGCTCGAGCCCATCGAGTGGTCCGAGCCGGTGGAACCCGTCGAGGCGGCCGCCAAGCCGCGCGACGGCGAAGCGGGTGAAGTGCTCCGGCATTAACCCTGTCGGAGCTGCGTCAAAACGGTCGAAACCGTTGCGAATCGGCGCTTTTTGCGGCTGCGGCCGCCCGTCAGCAATTGACGGGCGGCCGTTGCTGTGTTTACACTTCGGCCCGCAAAGTCGTGGGGCGGCTTTGACCTTAAAGTCTTTGCAGATTCAGGAAGGGGGAATAAGTGAACAAGAATGATCTCGTGGCGCAGGTCGCCGAAGCGGCTGGTTTGTCTAAAAATGATGCGACCAAGGCCGTGGACGCGGTCTTCGAGGGCATCGCCGGCGCGATGAAGAACGGCGACGAGGTGCGTCTCGTGGGCTTTGGTACGTTCGCCATCGCCGAGCGTGCCGCCTCCGAGGGCCGCAACCCGCGCACGGGCGAGAAGATCTCGATCCCGGCGTCCAAGCAGCCGAAGTTCAAGCCGGGCAAGAACCTCAAGGATGCCCTGAACTAAGCGGCTTGCGCTGCTCCAGGCTTCCGGGCCATATACGGGACCGGCCGGCGCCTTCGACGGGCGCGGCCGGTTTCGTCTTTTCAGGACGTGCTTTTTCTGGGATGGGCGATTAGCTCAGCGGTAGAGCGTCTCCTTTACACGGAGAGGGTCGGGGGTTCGATCCCCTCATCGCCCACCATTCCTTCCCGTCGGTATTCCTGCCGGCGATTCGTCTGGAACCCTTCCAAAGACGCGCGGTTCGCCGCACCCCTGCGACTCCGCGTTGTCGAGAGTCCACCCGCGCTTGTGTGTTACAGTTTTCGAAAGACCGAAGCACGGCGGAGGAACGCGCAATGGGCGCTGGGTTTACCGGTGACGAACGGCGGCTGGGCGACCGCATCCTGCACGCACTCGAACTCGCCCTCGACCAGCAGGACCTCGACGTCTGCGAACTGCTCGGCAAGGCGCTGGAAACCGCGCTGACGCGCTTCGGCGGCAAGGACGCGGTGGAGCACCGGCCCATGCCGGAACCGTTCCTGGCGGCCTTCGACCGGCTCGACCGGCTGCGGCATGCCAAGCTGGGCGGGCGGGAAACGGTGGCCTGACTTTTTTTCGTTTTGGTGATTGACAGGGCGGCACGGGGCGGATAGAAACCGGCCCACGCCATACGGACGGCGCCGCGAACGAAGCCCTTGAACGGCAACGCAGAACGGCACAGTCAAAGGTGGTCTTGCGCGGGTGTAGCTCAGTTGGTTAGAGCGCCGGCCTGTCACGCCGGAGGCCGCGGGTTCAAGTCCCGTCACTCGCGCCACTTTCCCTCATTTTAAAAACACTTTAAAACGCCTCGCCTTCTACGTGGTAAGACCGCGTGGAGCGGGCGTTTTCCGCCTTCCGAAAGACGTATAAAAGCGCTTTCCCTGTACGGACAACCGGCCTATATTGCGCCGCGTCTGACGGGCTAATCCAGTCTTATACCACCTCCGCGTGGCACGTCGGCCCCTCAGCCGGGGGCCGCACGGGGCTGCGGGGCGTGGGTTTTTGGGAGGACATGCGGTGGCCAACCCGCTGATCTACGAATACCTTCCGATCCTGGTGTTCCTGTTCATCGCGATCGCGCTGTCGGCCGTCATGGTCATCGCGTCGTACGTGATCAGTCCGAACAATCCGGACCCCGAGAAGGTCTCCCCCTACGAATGCGGCTTCGAGCCGTTCGAGGACGCCCGCACCAAGTTCGACGTGCGGTTCTATCTGGTCTCGATCCTGTTCATCATCTTCGACCTCGAGGTCGCCTTCCTGTTCCCGTGGGCGGTCGCCCTGGGCGACATCGGGCTGTTCGGTTTCTGGTCGATGATGATCTTCCTCGGCATCCTGACCATCGGCTTCGTCTACGAGTGGAAGAAAGGAGCTCTGGAATGGGAGTAGAGGCTGCCAAGCTGGCGCCGATTCCGCCCGGACCGGAACAGGACGCCTACCTCCGCGCGGTCTCCGAGGAGATCCAGGAGAAGGGGTTCATCCTCGCCAAGTACGAGGATGTGCTGAACTGGGCCCGCACCGGCTCGCTGTGGCCGATGACCTTCGGTCTGGCCTGCTGCGCGGTGGAGATGATCCACGCCTACATGAGCCGGTACGACCTGGACCGCTTCGGCGTCATCCCGCGCCCCAGCCCGCGCCAGTCCGACTGCATGATCGTGGCCGGCACGCTGACCAACAAGATGGCCCCCGCTCTGCGCAAGGTCTACGACCAGATGCCGGAGCCGCGCTGGGTGATCTCGATGGGCTCGTGCGCCAACGGCGGCGGCTACTATCACTACAGCTACTCGGTGGTGCGCGGGTGTGACCGGATCGTGCCGGTCGACATCTACGTCCCCGGATGCCCGCCGACGGCCGAGGCCCTGGTGTACGGCATCCTGCAGCTCCAGAAGAAGATCCGGCGCAGCAACCGCATCGCGCGATAAAAAGCAGGCGACAAGCCCATGTCCGAACAAGCGCTGAAAGAACTCGGGGATCACATCGCCTCCACGCTGGGGCAGGCGGTCCTCAAGGTCGAGCTGAAGCTCGGCGAGCTGATGGTGACGGTGCAGCGCGAGCAGATCGTGCCCGTGCTGACGACGTTGCGCGACGACCCGCGCAGCCAGTTCCAGTTGCTGGTGGACGTCACCGCCGTGGATTACCCGGAGCGCGCCGAGCGCTTCGAGGTCGTCTACAATCTGCTGAGCATCAAGCACAACCAGCGCGTTCGCGTGAAGCTCTGCACCGACGAAGACACGCCGGTGCCCTCCATCGTGCCGGTGTTCAACGCCGCCAACTGGATGGAGCGCGAGACCTGGGACATGTACGGGGTGTTCTTCGACGGCCACCCCGACCTGCGCCGCATCCTCACCGACTACGGGTTCGAGGGGCACCCGCTGCGCAAGGACTTCCCGCTGACCGGCTACGTCGAGTGCCGCTACGACGAGGACCAGAAGCGCGTCGTCTACGAGCCCGTGCGCCTGACGCAGGATTTCCGCACCTTCGACTTCCTGAGCCCCTGGGAAGGCATGACCAACGTCATGCTGCCCGGCGACGAGAAGGCTCAGGCCCCTGAAGCAGGGAGCAAGCCGTGAGCATCGTCACCTCCGACATCAAGACGATGGCCAGCCCGACCGACAATCAGTCGGGCAAGGTCCAGATCAAGCCCTACACCATGAACTTCGGGCCGCAGCACCCGGCGGCCCACGGCGTGCTGCGCCTGGTGATGGAGCTGAACGGCGAGGTGGTCGAGCGCTGCGATCCGCACATCGGCCTGCTGCACCGCGGCACCGAGAAGCTGATCGAGTACAAGACCTACATCCAGGCGACGCCGTACTTCGACCGGCTCGACTACGTGTCGCCGATGTGCATGGAGCACGCCTACGTCCTGGGCATCGAGAAGCTGCTCGGCATCAAGCCGCCGGAGCGCGCCCAGTACATCCGCGTGCTGTTCTCCGAGATCACCCGCATCCTCAACCACCTGCTGTCGATCACGACCGGCGCGCTCGACGTCGGCGCCATCACGCCGGCGCTGTGGGCCTTCGAGGAACGCGAAATCCTCATGGAGTTCTACGAGCGCGTCTCCGGCGCGCGGCTCCATGCCAACTACTTCCGCGTCGGCGGCGTCGCCTGGGACATGCCGGCCGGGCTGGCCGACGACATCTGGGCGTTCACCGAGCGCTTCCCGAAGTTCATCGACGACATCGACACGCTGCTGACCGAGAACCGGATCTTCAAGCAGCGCACCGTCGACATCGGCATCGTCAGCAAGGAGCAGGCGCTCGACTGGGGCTTCACCGGCCCGATGCTGCGCGGTTCCGGCGTGGCCTGGGACCTGCGCAAGTCGCAGCCCTACGAGGTCTACGACCGCATGGACTTCGACGTGCCGGTCGGCCTGACCGGCGACTGCTGGGCACGCTACCTCATCCGCATGGAGGAGATGCGCCAGTCGCTGCGCATCATCCGCCAGTGCATCAAGGAGATGCCGGACGGCCCGGTGCGCCACCAGGACCGCAAGGTGGCGCCGCCGCCGCGCGGCGAGATGAAGCGCTCCATGGAGTCGCTGATCCACCACTTCAAGCTGTTCACCGAGGGCTTCCACGTCCCGGCCGGCGAGACCTACACCGCCATCGAGGCGCCCAAGGGCGAGTTCGCCGTCTACCTCGTGTCGGACGGCACCAACAAGCCCTACAAGTGCCACATCAAGGCGCCCGGCTTCGCGCACCTGCAGGGCCTCGACTTCATGTCCAAGGGCCACATGCTGGCCGACGCGGTGGCCAACATCGCCTCCATGGACATCGTGTTCGGAGAGATCGACCGATGAGCGCGCCCGTCCGCTCCCACGCCGCCGAGCCGGCGTCCTTCGTCTTCACGCCCGAGTACATGGACCGGGCGCAGAGGATCATCGCCAAGTACCCCGAGGGCCGTCAGGCCAGCGCGGTGATGCCGCTGCTCGATCTGGCGCAGCGCCAGAACGCCGGCTGGCTGCCGCGCGTCGCCATGGACTACGTGGCCGACATGCTGAAGATGCCGCGCATCCGGGTGTACGAGGTCGCCACCTTCTACACGATGTACAACCTGAACCCCGTCGGTAAGCACGTGGTGCAGGTGTGCACGACGACGCCGTGCTGGCTGCGCGGCTCGGACGACATCGTCAAGGCCTGCGAGACCAAGATGGGCATCGCGCTCGGCGAGACCACCGACGACGGCCGCTTCACGCTGCGCGAGGTCGAGTGCCTGGGCGCCTGCGTCAACGCTCCCATCGTGCAGATCGGCGACGACTTCTACGAGGACGTCGGGCCGGAGCACATGGAGAAGATCATCGACGCGCTGTCGCGCGGCGAGACGCCGAAGGCGGGCTCGCAGATCGGCCGCCGCTCGTCCGAGCCGGTGGGCGGCCTCACCACGCTGCATGCCTACGCGGGCGAGCCCGCGCAGGGCGACGACTAAGGGGGCCCGGGGCATGCTTCGCGACGAAGACCGCATCTTCACGAACCTCTACGGCTTCCAGGACTTCCGCCTCGCCGCGGCCCAGAAGCGCGGCGACTGGGACGGCACCAAGGCCATCCTGGAGAAGGGCAAGGACTGGATCATCGAGCAGGTCAAGGAATCCGGCCTGCGCGGGCGCGGCGGCGCCGGCTTCTCGACCGGCATGAAGTGGTCCTTCATGCCGAAGAACGTCACCGACAAGCCGGTCTACCTGGTCATCAACGCCGACGAGGGCGAGCCGGGCACCTGCAAGGACCGCGACATCCTGCGCCACGATCCGCACAAGCTGATCGAGGGCTGCCTGATCGCCGGTTTCGCCATCGGCGCCAGCGCCGCCTACATCTACATCCGCGGCGAGTTCTACAACGAGGGCTCGGCCACCCAGGTCGCCATCGACGAGGCCTACGTGTCGGGCCTGATCGGCAAGAACGCCTGCGGCACCGGCTACAACTTCGACGTCTTCATCCACCGCGGCATGGGTGCGTACATCTGCGGCGAGGAGACGGCGCTCATCGAGTCCATCGAGGGCAAGAAGGGCCAGCCGCGCAACAAGCCGCCGTTCCCGGCGCAGGCCGGCCTGTACTCCTGCCCGACGACGGTGAACAACGTCGAATCCATCGCGGTGGTGCCCACCATCCTGCGCCGCGGCGCCGGCTGGTTCGGCGGCCTCGGCCGTCCGAAGAACACCGGCACCAAGCTGTTCTGCATCTCCGGTCACGTGAACAAGCCGTGCAACGTGGAGGAGGAGATGGGCATCCCGCTGAAGGAGCTCATCGAGAAGCACGCCGGCGGCGTGCGCGGCGGCTGGGACAACCTGCTGGCGGTCATCCCCGGCGGTTCGTCGGTGCCGGCGCTGCCGCGCTCGATCTGCGACACGGTGCTGATGGACTTCGACAGCCTGCGCGAGGTCCGCTCGGGCCTCGGCACCGCGGCGGTCATCGTCATGGACAAGTCCACCGACATCGTGAAGGCCATCGCGCGCCTGTCGAAGTTCTACGCGCACGAGAGCTGCGGCCAGTGCACGCCGTGCCGCGAGGGCACCGGCTGGCTGATGCGCATGATGGACCGCATGGTCAAAGGCAACGCCGCCGTCGAGGAGATCGACATGCTCTTCGAGGTGACCAAGCAGATCGAAGGTCACACCATCTGCGCGCTCGGCGACGCCGCGGCGTGGCCGGTGCAGGGCCTGATCCGGCATTTCCGGCCGGAGATGGAGGCCCGCATCGCCGCCTACCGCAACGCCGCCTCCGTCCGCGCCGCCGCCGAGTAAGGGAGCCCGAGGGTCCATGCCGAAACTGACCATCGACGGGATCGAGATCGAAGTCGAGCCGGGCACCTCCGTGCTGCAGGCTTGCGAGCAGCTCGGTATCGAAATCCCGCGTTTCTGCTACCACGAGCGCCTGAGCGTGCCGGCCAACTGCCGCATGTGCCTGGTGGAGATGGAGAAGGCGCCGAAGCCGGTGGCCTCCTGCGCCATGCCCTGTGCCGACGGCATGGTGATCAAGACCGACACCGAAACCGTGCACAAGGCCCGCAAGGGCGTGATGGAGTTCCTGCTGATCAACCATCCGCTCGACTGCCCGATCTGCGATCAGGGCGGCGAGTGCGACCTGCAGGACCAGGCCGTCGCCTACGGCTACGACCGCTCGCGCTACGGCGAGAACAAGCGGGCGGTGAAGGACAAGTACATGGGTCCGCTGATCAAGACGATCATGACCCGCTGCATCCACTGCACCCGCTGCATCCGCTTCGTGAACGAGATCTGCGGCGTCGCCGACATCGGCGCGGTCAACCGCGGCGAGCACATGGAGATCACCACCTTCGTCGAGAAGGCGATCGCCTCGGAGCTCTCCGGCAATCTCGCGGACGTCTGCCCGGTGGGCGCGCTGACCTCCAAGCCCTACGCGTTCACCACGCGTCCCTGGGAGCTGCGCAAGACCGAGACGGTGGACGTGATGGACGCCGTCGGCTCCAACATCCGCGTCGACACCCGCGGTCCGGAGGTGATGCGCGTCATCCCCCGCACCAACGAGGACGTCAACGAGGAGTGGATCAGCGACAAGACCCGCTTCGCCTATGACGGCCTGAAGCGCCAGCGTCTGGACCGCCCGTACGTCCGCCGGAACGGCAAGCTGCAGCCCGCCACCTGGGCCGAAGCGTTCGCCGCCGTCGCCGAACAGGTGAAGGGCAAGTCCGGCAACGCGCTGGCCGCCATCGCCGGCGACCTCGCTGACACCGAGTCCATGCTGGCGCTCAAGGAGCTGATGGCGGCCCTGGGATCGGCCAACATCGACTGCCGCCAGGACGGCGCCCGCTACGACACCTCGTCGCGCGCCGGCTACATCTTCAATTCCGGCATCGCCGGGATCGAGAAGGCCGACGTCATCCTGCTGGTCGGCACCAACCCGCGCTGGGAAGGCGCCATCGTCAACGCCCGCATCCGCAAGCGGTACCTGATGGGCGGCCTGAAGGTCGGCGTCATCGGCCCGCAGGTCGAGCTGACCTACCCGGCGACCCACCTCGGCAACGGCCCGCAGGCCCTGCAGGAGCTGATCGCCGGCAACGGCGACTTCGCCGAGGCGCTGAAGGGCGCCAAGCGGCCGATGATCATCCTGGGCCAGGGCGCGTTCCTGCGCGCCGACGGCCCGGCGGTCCACGCCGCGGCCCGCCAGCTGGCCGAGACCTGCAACGTGGTCCAGCCGGACTGGAACGGCTTCAACGTGCTGCACACCGCCGCCTCGCGCGTCGGCGGGCTCGACATCGGCTTCCTGCCGGGTGCGGGCGGCCGCGACGTCGCCGGCATCCTGGAGGGCGCGCAGAAGGGCGAGGTCTCGCTGGTGTACCTGTTGGGCGCCGACGAGATCGACATGGCCAAGCTCGGCAAGGCCTTCGTCGTCTACCAGGGCCACCACGGCGACGCCGGCGCCAGCCGCGCCGACGTGATCCTGCCGGGCGCCGCCTACACCGAGAAGAACGCCACCTACGTCAACACCGAGGGCCGTCCGCAGCTCGCCCGTCTGGCGACCTTCCCGCCGGGCGAGGCTCGCGAAGACTGGAAGATTATCCGCGCGCTGTCGGAGCACCTGGGCGCCACGCTGCCGTACGACAGCCTGACCCAGCTGCGCCGCCGCCTGGTGGACGTGAATCCGGTGTTCGGTAACATCGGCGGCCTGACGCCGGCCGAGTGGACCGCGTTCGGCACCGCCGGCGCGATCGACCCGGCGCCGTTCGTCAGCCCGATCGCGAACTTCTACATGACCGATCCGATCAGCCGCGCCTCGGAGACCATGGCGCGCTGCACCGAGACGTTCCTGACCACCGCCGCGGAAAGCGCCCAGGAGAGGACCGGCACCCATGGCTGAGATTTGGAGCGGCTTCCTGCTGCCGCTGATCATCATCGTGCTGAAGATCCTGGCGATCGTCGTTCCGCTGCTGGTGGGCGTCGCCTTCATGACGCTGGCCGAACGCAAGGTTCTGGGCGCTATGCAGATGCGCCAGGGTCCGAACCTCGTCGGTCCGTTCGGCCTGCTGCAGCCCTTCGCCGACGGCGTCAAGCTGTTCGCCAAGGAGCAGGTGCTGCCGGCCGGCGCCAACCGCGCGCTGTTCTACATGGCGCCGATGATGACCTTTTTCCTGGCGCTGCTGGGCTGGGCGGTCATCCCGTTCGATTACGGCATGGCGCTCACCAACATCAATGTCGGCATCCTGTACCTGTTCGCCATCTCGTCGCTCGGCGTGTACGGCATCATCGTCGCGGGCTGGGCCTCGAACTCGCGCTACGCCTTCCTCGGCGGCCTGCGCTCGGCGGCGCAGATGGTGTCCTACGAAGTCTCCATGGGCTTCGTCATCATCTCGGTGCTGCTGATCGTCGGCTCGCTGAACCTCACCGACATCGTGATGGCGCAGAAGACGGTATGGTTCGTCATCCCGATGCTGCCGATGTTCGTGGTCTTCTTCATCTCCGGCCTCGCCGAGACGAACCGCGCGCCCTTCGACCTGCCGGAAGGCGAGTCGGAGCTGGTCGCCGGCTTCATGGTGGAATACAGCTCGGCTCCGTACGCGCTGTTCTTCCTGGGCGAGTACGCGAACATGTTCCTGGTCAGCGCCATGACCTCGATCCTGTTCCTCGGCGGCTGGCTGCCGCCGTTCGACATCGCGCCGCTGAACTGGATCCCCGGCGTGGTCTGGTTGGCCCTGAAAGTTGCCTTCTGCCTGTTCACGTTCATCTGGGTCCGCGCGACCGTGCCGCGCTACCGCTATGACCAGCTCATGCGCCTCGGCTGGAAGGTGTTCCTGCCGCTGTCGCTGGCGTGGGTGGTGCTGACCGCCGGCGTGCTCGTCACCTTCGGCTGGCTGCCGAAGTAACCGGACTTAGAAGGGAAGAAACGCGGGGGCAGGGCCTGCCCCCGTGCTTAAAGGAGAACAAGAGGCCATGGCATTCCTCGACCGCACGGCGCGCAGCTTCTTCCTGGTGGAGCTGGTGCGCGGCCTCAGCCTGACCTTCAGCTACATGTTCAGGCCGAAGGTGACGCTGAACTACCCGTTCGAGAAGGGCCCGATCAGCCCGCGCTTCCGCGGCGAGCACGCGCTGCGCCGTTATCCCAACGGCGAGGAGCGCTGCATCGCGTGCAAGCTGTGCGAGGCGGTGTGCCCGGCGCTGGCCATCACCATCGAGGCCGAACCGCGCGAGGACGGCAGCCGCCGCACCACGCGCTACGACATCGACATGACGAAGTGCATCTACTGCGGCTTCTGTCAGGAAGCCTGCCCGGTGGACGCCATCGTCGAAGGCCCGAACTTCGAGTTCTCGACGGAGACGCGCGAGGAGCTCTTCTACAACAAGGATAAGCTGCTGGCGAACGGCGACCGCTGGGAAGCCCTGCTCGCCGCCAACCTTGCGAACGAAGCGCCCTACCGCTAAACACTCGATCGCCCTTGGCGGGGTAGGGGGATTGCGCTCCCGGCCCCGATGACGAACGGAAAAACCTCGACCGCGGAGGCGGGGATACAATGATTGTTCAAGTCCTGGCGTTTTACCTTTTCTCCGCCATCCTGGTGGCCTCCGGCGTGATGGTCATCTCCGCGCGGAACCCGGTTCACTCGGTGCTTTACCTCATCCTGGCGTTCTTCCAGGCCGCCGGCCTGTGCGTGCTGATGGGGGCTGAGTTCCTGGCGATGATCCTGGTCATCGTCTACGTGGGCGCCGTCGCGGTGCTGTTCCTGTTCGTCGTGATGATGCTCGACATCAATTTCCGCGAGCTGCGCCAGGGCGCCGCGCAGTACATGCCGTTCGGCGCGCTGATCGGCCTCGTGCTGCTGGCCGAGTTGGCCGTGGTGTTCGGCGCCTGGGCGGTGGCCCCGGCGGCCAGCCAGGCCCTCGGCGCGCCGACCCCGGCGATCGATCAGGTGAACAACACCCGGGCGCTCGGGCAGCTCATCTACACCCAGTACGCGTACCTGTTCCAGGCGTCGGGCATCGTGCTGCTGATCGCCATGATGGGTGCCATCGTGCTGACGCTGCGGCGCCGCGAAGGCGTGCGCAAGCAGGACATCTCGGCCCAGCTGGCCCGCCGCCGCGAAGAGACGATGGCGGTCATCAAGGTCCCGACCGGAGAAGGCGTCTAAAAAATGGAAATCGGGCTCGGTCATTACCTGACGGTCGCCGCGATCCTGTTCACCCTCGGGATCTTCGGCATCTTCCTGAACCGCAAGAACGTCATCATCATCCTGATGTCCATCGAGATGATGCTGCTGGCGGTGAACCTGAACCTCGTCGCCTTCTCGGTGTACCTGCACGACCTGGTCGGCCAGGTGTTCTCGATGATCATCCTGACCGTGGCGGCCGCCGAGGCGGCCATCGGCCTCGCCATCCTGGTGGTCTACTTCCGCAACCGCGGCTCGATCCGAGTCGAAGACATCAACATGATGAGGGGCTGAGGACGCGCCATGGAAGTCCTTGTCGTATTCCTGCCGCTGCTGGCGTTCCTCATCGCCGGTTCGCTGTCGCTGTTCGCCTATGGCCACAACGGCGCGCCGAAGGGCGCCGCCGCGCATGGCCATGGGCATGACCACGGCCACCACGACCACCATCACGATGCGCATGGCCACGACGACCATGGGCACGATGACCACGGCCACGACGACCATCATCCGGCCGCTCCGGCGGACTGGCGTGATCGCACGGCGCAGGTCGTCACCTGCGGCGCGGTGATCCTCGCCGCCATCATGTCGTGGATCCTGTTCTTCCAGATCACCGGCCACGGCGGCTCGCCGCGCACCATAGAGCTGTTCCGCTGGATCAAGTCCGGCTCGCTGGACGTGTTCTGGGCGCTGCGCGTCGACCAGCTGACCGCGGTCATGCTGGTGGTGGTCAACACCGTGTCGGCGTGCGTGCACGTCTACTCGGTCGGCTACATGGCCGAAGACCCGAACAAGCCGCGCTTCCAGGCCTACCTGTCGTTCTTCACCTTCTGCATGCTGATGCTGGTGACGGCCGACAACTTCGTGCAGATGTTCTTCGGCTGGGAGGGCGTCGGCGTCGCCTCGTACCTGCTGATCAACTTCTGGTACGAGAAGCCGTCGGCCAACAACGCGGCGATGAAGGCCTTCCTGGTCAACCGCGTCGGCGATTTCGGCTTCGCGCTCGGCATCTTCTCGGTGTTCGTGCTGACAGGCTCGCTGCAGTTCGACGTCGCCTTCGCCAAGGCGCCGGAGCTGGTCGGCAAGACCCTGCACTTCCTGAGCTGGGACTTCGACGCGCTGACCGTCGCCTGCCTGCTGCTGTTCGTCGGCGCCATGGGCAAGTCGGCGCAGCTCGGCCTGCACACCTGGTTGCCGGACGCGATGGAAGGCCCGACCCCGGTGTCGGCGCTCATCCACGCGGCCACCATGGTGACCGCCGGCGTGTTCATGGTGTGCCGCCTGTCGCCGCTGTTCGAGTACGCGCCCGCCGCGCTCGAGGTGGTGACCGTCGTCGGCGCCTTCACCGCGTTCGTCGCCGCGACCATCGGCTTCACCCAGTTCGACATCAAGCGCGTCATCGCCTATTCGACGATGTCGCAGCTCGGCTACATGTTCTTCGCCGCCGGCGTCTCCGCCTACGGCGCGGCCATGTTCCACCTGTTCACGCACGCCTTCTTCAAGGCGCTGCTGTTCCTCGGCGCCGGCTCCGTCATCCACGCCCTGCACCACGAGCAGGACATGCGCAACATGGGCGGCGTGTGGAAGAAGATCCCCGTCACCTACGCGCTGATGTGGATCGGCAACCTGGCGCTGGCCGGCCTGCCGATCTTCGCCGGCTTCTACTCGAAGGACATGATCCTCGAGGCGGCGTTCGCCGCGCACAGCCCGGTCGGCATGCTGGCCTTCTGGCTCGGCATCTCGGCGGCGCTGATGACCGCCTTCTACTCCTGGCGCCTGCTGATCATGTCCTTCCACGGCGCGCCGCGCATGCCGAAGAAGGTGTTCGAGCACGCCCATGAGTCGCCGCTGGTGATGCTGGTGCCGCTGTTCGTGCTGGGCGCCGGCGCGGTGCTCTCCGGCATCCTGTTCGCCGACAGCTTCATCGGCCACCACCGCGCCGATTTCTGGGGCAAGGCGATCTTCGTGCTGCCGGCCCACGACAGCATCGAGGCGGCGCACCACGATCTGCCCAGCTGGGTCGGCATCCTGCCGATCATCGTCGGCCTGATCGGCATCGCGCTGGCCTACCTGCTGTACCTGCTGCTGCCGCGCCTGCCGGGCGCGATCGCCGGCACCTTCAAGGGCGTCCACGCCTTCCTGTACAACAAGTGGTACTTCGACGAGCTGTACGACTGGGCGTTCGTGCGCCCGGCGCGCTGGCTCGGCCACGGCCTGTGGAAGGGCGGCGACGGCGCGCTCATCGACGGCGTCGGCCCGGACGGCCTGGCGGCCGCCACGCAGAACGTCGCGGCCAAGGCCTCGCGCATGCAGTCGGGCTACGTCTACCACTACGCCTTCGCGATGGTGATCGGCGTGGTCGCGCTGGTCGTGTGGCTCTCGCTGTTCGGCTGAGCGGCTCAAGGGGAATAAGAAAATGCCGATCCTGTCGATCACCACCTTCCTGCCGCTCGTCGGCGCGCTGTTCATCCTGATCCAGCGCGGGAGCCCGGAGGCCGTGGCCAATCAGGCGCGCAAGATCGCCCTGATCACGACGCTCATCAACTTCGTGCTGTCGCTGTTCATCTGGTTCCACTTCGATCCGGCCAACCCGGGCTACCAGATGGTCGAGAAGGCGGAATGGATCCCAGCCTTCAAGGTCAACTACCACATGGGCGTCGACGGCATCTCCATGCTGTTCGTCATCCTCTCCACCTTCCTGACGCCGCTGTGCATCCTCGCCTCGTGGGAGAGCATCCAGACCCGCGTCAAGGAGTACATGGTGGCCTTCCTGGTCCTCGAGACCCTGATGGTCGGCATGTTCTGCGCGCTCGACTTCGTCCTCTTCTACATGTTCTTCGAGGGCGTGCTGATCCCGATGTTCCTGATCATCGGCGTGTGGGGCGGGCAGCGGCGCGTGTACGCGGCGTTCAAGTTCTTCCTGTACACGCTGCTCGGCTCCGTGCTGATGCTCATCGCCATCCTGTCGATGTGGTTCGTCGCCGGCACCACGGACATCCCGACGATCACCGCCACGCACTTCGACCGCACCATGCAGATCTGGCTGTGGCTGGCCTGCTTCGCCTCGTTCGCGGTGAAGGTGCCGATGTGGCCGGTGCACACCTGGCTGCCGGACGCCCACGTCGAGGCGCCGACCGCCGGCTCGGTCATCCTGGCGGGCGTGCTGCTGAAGATGGGCGGCTACGGCTTCCTGCGCTTCAACATCCCGATGCTGCCGGAGGCGACGGAGTACTTCGCGCCGCTGGTCTACACGCTGTCCATCGTCGCGGTGATCTACACCTCGCTGGTGGCGCTGGCCCAGGAGGACATGAAGAAGCTGATCGCCTACTCGTCGGTCGCGCACATGGGCTTCGTCACCATCGGCATGTTCACGCTGAACCAGCAGGGCGTCGAGGGCTCGATCTTCCAGATGCTGTCGCACGGCATCGTGTCGGGCGCGCTCTTCCTGTGCGTCGGCGTGGTGTACGACCGGCTGCACACCCGCGAGATCGCGCGCTACGGCGGCCTGGTGCACAACATGCCGAAGTACGCCATCGTGTTCGGCTTCATGACCATGGCCTCGGTCGGCCTGCCCGGCACCTCGGGCTTCGTCGGCGAGTTCCTCGTGCTGCTGGGCGCCTTCCAGGACAACACCTGGGTGGCGGCGCTGGCGGCCACCGGCCTGATCCTGGGCGCCGCCTACGCGCTGTGGCTGCTGCGCCGCATCGTGTTCGGCAAGCTGGTCAAGCCGGACCTGAAGGCGATGTACGACATGAACATCCGCGAGATCGCGGTGTTCGTGCCGCTGATCGTCGTGGTGCTGTGGATGGGCATCTATCCGTCCAGCTTCCTGAAGATCACGTCGGCGTCGGTCGACAACCTGATCAAGACCTACGAGACCAAGCTGGCCGCGTCCGCCAGCGGCGTCACCGTGGCCGCGCGCTAGAGGGTATGCCATGATCGCCCAGTTCCCCGACCTTTGGCCGGCCCTGCCGGAAATCTTCCTGGCGTGCGCGGGCATGGCGCTGCTCATGCTCGGCGTGTTCCGCGGCGAGGGCTCCACCCGCATGGTGGCCTACCTCACCGTCGGCGCGCTGCTGTTCGCGGCGTTCCTCTCGCTCGGCTACGGCTCCGGCCGTGTCGTCACCTTCAACGGCCTGTTCGTGATGGACGCCTTCGGCGTCTTCATGAAGGTGCTGGTGCTGGTGGCCTCGTCGCTCGCCGTCATCATGTCGCTCGGCTACATCGAGCGCGAGCAGATGAACCGGTTCGAGTTCCCCATCCTCATGCTCTTCGCCACGCTGGGCATGCTGATGATGATCTCGGCCAACGATCTCATCTCGCTGTACGTCGGCCTGGAGACGCAGAGCCTGTCGCTGTACGTCATCGCCGCCTTCCGGCGTGACTCGGGCGCCTCGTCGGAAGCCGGCCTGAAGTACTTCGTGCTCGGCGCGCTGTCGTCGTGCCTGCTGCTGTACGGCTCCTCGCTGGTCTACGGCTTCGCCGGCACCACGGCCTTCGACAAGATCGCCACGCTGCTGGCCGGGGGCACGCACCCGTCGGTCGGCCTGATCATCGGCCTGGTGTTCGTCGCCGCCGGCTTGGCCTTCAAGATCTCGGCCGTCCCGTTCCACATGTGGACGCCGGACGTCTACCAGGGCGCCCCGACGCCGGTGACCGCCTTCTTCGCGGTCGCCCCGAAGGTCGCCGCCATCGCGCTGCTCACCCGCGTGCTGATCGAGCCGTTCGGCCACATGGCGCACAGCTGGCAGCAGATCATCATCGCCTCGTCGATCATGTCGATGGCGCTCGGCGCCTTCGCCGCCATCGTGCAGACCAACATCAAGCGCCTGATGGCCTACAGCTCGATCGGCCACATCGGCTACGCGCTGGTCGGCCTCGCCACCGGCACGCAGGAAGGTGTGCGCGGCGTGCTGATCTACATGGCGATCTACCTGTTCATGAACGTCGGCGCCTTCGCGGTCATCCTCTGCATGAAGCAGAAGGGCCGCATGGTGGAGGAGATCAAGGACCTGTCCGGCCTCGCCCGCACCAACCCGATGCTGGCCGCCGCCATGGCGATCTTCATGTTCTCCATGGCGGGCATCCCGCCGATGGCCGGCTTCTTCAGCAAGCTGTACGTCTTCCTGGCCGCCGTTCAGGCCGGGCTGTACGTCACCGCCATCATCGGCGTGCTGACCAGCGTGGTGGGCGCGTACTACTACCTGCGCATCATCAAGGTCATGTACTTCGACGAGCCGGCCGGCGGCTTCGACAAGGTGACGGACGACGGCATGTCCGCCATCCTGGTCGGCACCACCGCGTTCACGCTGCTGTTCTTCGTCGTTCCGGCCCCGATCCTGAACTACGCCGCCACCGCAGCGGCGGCGCTGTTCGCCGGCTGACCGGATGACCGACGAAGCGACTCCTGAATTTCCGGGGGCGGGGGCAGGGGCCCTGTCCCTTCCCCCGGGCTTCCAGGTCGTCGCCCTCGGCGCCGTCGGCAGCACCAACGACGAAGCCAAGGACCGCGCGCGCTCCGGCTTTCCGGAGCGCACCGTCGTCTGGGCCCGGAGCCAGCAGACCGGCCGCGGCCGGCGCGGGCGGGCCTGGACCTCGCCCGAGGGCAACCTCTACACCTCCACCATCCTGCGCCCGCGCGTGACGCCCGCCGTCGCCGCGCAGATGTCGTTCGTCGCTTCCCTCGCCATCGCCGAGACGGCGGAGGCGTTCCTGCCGCCCATGGCCGCGGTGCGCTGCAAGTGGCCGAACGACGTGCTGGTCAACGGTCGCAAGGTCGCCGGCATCCTTCTGGAGTCGGAAGCCGGCGCCGACGGGCGTCTGTCCTGGCTGGTGCTCGGCGTCGGCATAAACCTCCGGCATTTTCCCGAGGGAACCGAGTTCGCCGCCACCTCGCTGGCCGAGGAGGGCGCGGAGCACCCCGAGCCGGCGACGGCGCTGGAGGTCTACGCGCAGACGCTGGCGCGCTGGTACGCGCGCTGGCAGGCCGAGGGCTTCGATCCGGTGCGCGCCGCGTGGCTGGCCCGTGCGGTCAACCGCGGCGGGCCGGTGGTGGTGCGGCTGAGCGACCGCGAGCTGTCCGGCACCTTCGTCGACCTGGACAGCGACGGCGTTCTGCTGCTCGATAGGGGCGACGGTGGCGCGCCCGTGCGGATCGCCGCCGGCGACGTCTTCTTTCCGGGATCATGACGCATGCTGCTCGCCATCGACGCCGGCAACACCAACGTGGTCTTCGCCGTGTTCGACGGCGACGAGAAGCGCGGCCAGTGGCGCATCTCCACGGATAGCCGCCGCACCGCCGACGAGTACGCCGTCTGGCTGTTCAGCCTGATGGCGGTCAAGGGGCTGAAGCCCGCGGACATCCACGCCGCCGTGCTGTCCAGCGTGGTGCCGGCCGCCACCTTCGACCTCAACCGGCTGTGCACCAACCACTTCCAGTGCGAGCCGATGCGGGTCGGCGACCCGGGCGTCGACCTCGGCATCAAGGTGCTGCTGGACAACCCGAAGGAGGCCGGCGCCGACCGGCTGGTGAACTCCATCGCCGCGGCCGAGACCTATCCGGCGCCGCTGATCATCGTCGATATCGGCACCGGCACCACCTTCGACGTGGTGGACCGGGACGGCAACTTCGTCGGCGGCGCCATCGCGCCGGGGCCGAGCCTGGCGCTGGATGCCCTGCACAAGGTGGCGGCCCAGCTGCCGAAGGTGGAGATCGTCCGGCCGGCGCACGTCGTCGGCAAGGGTACGGTGGCGGCCATGCAGTCCGGCATGTTCTGGGGCTACACCAGCATGATCGAAGGGCTGATCACCCGCATCTCGGCCGAGTTGTCCCCGACGGGCGACCCGCCCGTCACGGTGATCGCCACCGGGGGACTTGGCCGGACGTTCGCCGAGGCCACCTCCATGATCCACCACGTCGACAACGAGCTGACCATGCGCGGCCTGTTGTCGGTCTACAAACGCAACACGCCAGGCAACAAGACAGCGGTAAAGTGACAGTGGACAGCCAGTTCACCCCGGATGGGGACGGCCTGTATTTCCTGCCGCTCGGCGGGTCGGGCGAGATCGGCATGAACCTGAACCTGTACGGCCACCGCGGCAAATGGCTGATGGTGGACTTAGGGATTTCGTTCGCCGACGACACCATGCCCGGCCTCGACGTCATCATGCCGGACCCGGCGTTCATCCGGGAGCAGCGGGAAAACCTCGTCGGGCTGGTGCTGACGCACGCGCACGAGGACCATCTGGGCGCCGTCCAGTACCTGTGGCCGCAGCTGCAATGCCCGGTCTACTGCACGCCGTTCACCGCCTCGGTGCTGCGCGCCAAGCTGTACGAGCGCCAGCTCGCCAACAGGGTGCCGATCCACGAGATCCCGCTGGGCGGCACGTTCGAGCTGGGGCCGTTCCAGCTGGAGTTCGTCACGCTCACCCACTCGATCCCCGAGCCGAACGCGCTGGCGATCCGCACGCCGGCCGGGCTGGTGCTGCACACCGGCGACTGGAAGCTCGACCCCGCGCCGCTGATCGGCCCGGTGACCGACGAGGCGCGGCTGCGCGCGCTCGGCGACGAGGGCGTGCTGGCGCTGGTCGGCGACAGCACCAACGCGATGGTGCCCGGCCGCTCCGGTTCCGAGGCGCAGGTGCGCGCGACGCTGACCGACCTGCTCGGCCGCTATCCGAACCGCATCGCGGTGACCTGCTTCGCCACCAACGTGGCGCGGCTGGAGAGCATCGCCGTGGCGGCGGCGGCGAACGGGCGCAACGTCGCGCTGGTCGGCCGCTCGCTGTGGCGGATCAACGAGGCGGCGCGCTCCAACGGCTAC
Organism: Azospirillum sp.; assembly: GCF_050789165.1. NCBI lineage: Bacteria > Pseudomonadati > Pseudomonadota > Alphaproteobacteria > Rhodospirillales > Azospirillaceae > Azospirillum > Azospirillum sp. Next base: position 61,334 of record NZ_JBOZRT010000105.1, on the reverse strand, counting down.
CTCAAGGACGTGCCGCCGTTCCTCAGCGAGCATGACGCGGCCTACCTGCCCAAGGACAAGCTGGTGATGATCTGCACCGGCAGCCAGGGCGAGCCGCGCTCCGCCCTGGCGCGCATCGCCGGCGGCGACCACCCGCAGGTGACGCTGGACCCCGGCGACACGGTGATCTTCTCCTCGCGCGAGATCCCCGGCAACGAGCGCGCCATCGGCCGCGTGCAGAACCTGCTGGTCAACAAGGGCATCGAGGTGGTGACCGCCGACGACGCCTTCGTCCATGTCTCCGGCCACCCGGCGCAGGACGAGCTGGTGCAGATGTACCAGTGGGTCCGCCCGAAGGTCGCGGTGCCTGTGCACGGCGAGCAGCGCCACCAGCTGGCGCACGCCCGCATCGCGCAGGGCTGCCAGGTGCCGCACGGGCTGGTGCCGGGCGACGGAGACGTGGTGCGGCTGGCGCCGGGACCGGTCGAGGTGGTGACGCAGGTGCGCACCGGCCGGCTGGCCATCGACGGCAAGCGGCTGGTGCCGCTCGACACCGGGCTGATGCGGGCGCGCACCCGCATGGTGCACAATGGCGCCGCGGTGGCGACGCTGGTGCTCAACGCCAAGGGTGAGCTGGTCACCGCGCCGCAGGTGGCGGTGATGGGCCTGCTGGACAGCGGCGAGACCGACCACGAGGTGCTGCTCGACGTGGTGGACGCGGTGCGCGAGGCGATCGCCGGCCTGCCGAAGCCGGCGCGCCAGGACGACGCCCTGGTGAAGGAGGCGGCGCGCGTCGCGGTGCGCCGCACCTTCAACGCCTCGCACGGCAAGAAGCCGGTGACGGACGTTCACCTCGTCCGCATTTAGGCGTAGGTTGGGCCGCTTCATAAAAAGAAGACATCGGGGAACTCACATGATCGGCAAGCTCAACCACGTCGCCATCGTCGTACCGGACCTGCCGGCGGCCACCGCGCTCTACCGCGACACGCTCGGCGCCCAGGTCTCGGCGCCGGTGGACCTGCCGCCGCACGGCGTCACCGTCGTCTTCGTCACCCTGCCCAACACCAAGATCGAGCTGCTGCACCCCTTCGGCGACAAGTCGCCGGTGGCGCCGTTCCTGGAAAAGAACCCGTCCGGCGGCATCCACCACATCTGCTACGAGGTGGAGGACATCCTGGCGGCGCGCGACCAGCTCAAGGCGCAGGGCGCGCGCGTGCTCGGCGACGGCGAGCCGAAGATCGGCGCGCACGACAAGCCGGTGCTGTTCCTGCACCCGAAGGACTTCTGCGGCACCCTGGTGGAACTCGAGCAGGCGTAGGGGCATCCCATGGGACCGGTCACCATCGGCGCGATCTTCTTCACCGTGTGGTGGACGGTCCTCTTCGCCGTCCTGCCGTGGGGCGTGCGCACCCCGGAGCGGGCGGAGCCCGGCATGGCCGACAGCGCGCCGCAGAAGCCCATGCTGCTGGTCAAGTTCGCCGTGACGACCGCGCTGTCGGCGCTCATCACGCTGGGCATCGTGCTGCTGTACAACTCCGACCTGATTTCGTTCCGCGAGATGGCCAAGGGAATGTAGACTCCCCCCGCGATCAACGAAGCGGGGAGATGACGTCGTGGGTGCCCAGACCTATTGCGAGGCCGCGCCGGGCCATCCCGTGCACGCGCCCTACCACGACACCGAGTACGGCTTTCCCACCGACGACGACACCCTGCTCTTCGAGCGGCTGGTGCTGGAGATCAACCAGGCCGGCCTGTCCTGGTTGACCATCCTGAAGAAGCGGGACGCCTTCCGCGCCGCCTACGACGGCTTCGACATCGACCGCGTCGCCGCGTACGGCGAGACGGAGCGGGCGCGGCTGCTCGCCGACTCCGGCATCATCCGCAACCGGCTGAAGGTGGACGCCGCCATCGAGAACGCCCGGCGCATCGTCGCCTTGCGCCCGCACCACGGCTCCTTCGCCGGCTGGCTGGCGGCACACCACCCGCTGCCCAAGGCCGAATGGGTCAAGCTGTTCAAGCGCAGCTTCCGCTTCACCGGCGGGGAGATCGTCGGCGAGTTCCTGATGAGTCTCGGCTATCTGCCGGGCGCGCATCACCCCGGCTGCCCGGTCTGGGCGGTGGTGGAGGCGCGCAACCCGCCCTGGATGGCCGCCATGCGCCAGGGATTCACCGGCTATGATGCCCGCGATGCAGGCAAATTGCTGCCTGTTGCTTGAGCAATCGCACAGATGATCGGCAAAACCTGAAGAAAATGTGATGATGATCGGCGTTAACCCGCTCGCGGTCTTGCCATTCGGCAAGGTGAAGCGCAGTATTCATCGCAGAGAAGGGCGCATCCCCTTTTCCTACGCCTGGTGGCGATTCCTCCCAAGACTCGGGCCGCGCGGCATCCGCCTCGCGGCCCTTACTTTGTGCGGTTGCCGGCGGCGGCGCCGGACATTTCCTGTCCGGTCGCGGACCGAAAAGTGATTCGGTCGTGAAGGGTCTTTTAGGATTTTTTTAAAGTAGTAGAATCAAATGCCGATGGGCGAGATGAACGACCGCGGATGAAGTGCGCATGAGGCGCCTTCCATAGGCGCTGGCACCCGACGGCCACCATGGCCTATGGTGCGCAAGGGAGAGTGATCGAGGCATCCATGGCCGTATCCGAAAGCGAACGGTTCGAACAGTTTTCTTCGGTCCTGCTGACCGAGTTGCTGGAGCGCACCAGGAAAAACATGGAGCTGCTTCAGCCCGACCGCCGGCCGTGCGCGCCTCTGCCGTTCGCGCAGACGCCGTCGTTCCTCGACATCTACAGCGAGGTGGTGCGGGTCGGCATCTTCCCGGTCGTGCTCAGCCGCCGCCCGGTGCGCGCCATCGTCGGCGACGTGGACTGGGCCAGGGACGGGCGCGAGTACCTGCAGACGCTGCTGGACGACCGCAACAACGTGGTGTTCCCCGCCTGGGACTACGCCTGGGACGCGCTGTGGGACGAGCGCAAGGCGTCGGCCCCCTCCTCCTCGCAGGAGACCGAGAAGAAGAAGGGCGGCTTCTTCGCCTCGCTGTTCGGGCGCAAGAACGCCGCCAAGCCGGAGCCCAAGCCCAACGAGGGCGGCGAGGAGGAGGGCGGCGTCATGGCCGGCCTCTACACCATGCTGAACCAGTTGGCGGACAAGCGCGGCTACCTGCCGCTGTTCCGCGACGACACCCGCGTGTTCAAGGCGCTGGTGCGCATCAAGCCCGGCAAGATCGCTTCGGCTATCAAGGAGCTGAGCCAGTACCACCACCAGGAATTCGTCGTGCAGGGCAAGGAGCAGGCCAAGGCCGGCGTGCTGAACGACGCCCTGCAGAAATGGCAGTTCAACCTGCCCGACCGCGTCGGCGAGATGCTGGTCATCAAGTGCGCCGTCGATCTGGAGCACGTGAACAAGACCTACATCGGCAAGTACATCCGCCAGTCGGCCCGCTCCCAGGAGGAGGCGGAGAAGGGCATGCCCTACCTCTCCATCTACTGGAAGGCGATGCCCAGTGCGGTCACGGTGCAGGACTGACGCCGCCGCTCTGCTGGGCCTCCTGCTGGCCCAGCTGCCGGGTGGGACGCCCGCCGCGGCGCAGACGCCGACGTTCGACGTCGCGATCTGCCGCACCCTGCCGCGCCACGTGCCCTCGGCGGACGTCGAGTACAAGCCCGGCGTCGACGTGCGGGGCAACCGCGTCGCCCCGGCGGACCTGCCGGGTTCGGCCGGCGCGGCGCCGATGGACCGCTTCGAGATTCCGGTGACGCTGGAGGTCGCCCGCCGGCTGGGGTTCGCCACGCCGGGCGCGGGCGCGCTGCCGCGGACGGCGGAGGTCGGCCGGCTGAGCATCCAGGGCAACCGCCTGTTCTTCAACGGCCAGCCGCTGAACGCCGCCAGCGAAGCGGAGCTGGTCGCGCTGTGCCGGACGGTTCGATAGACACGGTTCGGTGGACAAGAGCGCGGCGGGTTCCTAAAGTCGCTGACCCTCATTCCCGAGCGACTTGGAATTCCGTCATGCGGCTCTCGACCTTCTTCCTGCCGACCCTCAAGGAAACCCCGACCGAGGCGCAGATCGTCTCGCACCGGCTGATGCTGCGCGCCGGCATGATCCGCCAGCAGTCGGCCGGCATCTACGCGTGGCTGCCGCTCGGCCACAAGGTGCTGAAGAAGATCGAGCAGATCGTCCGCGAGGAGCAGGACGCCGCCGGTGCCCAGGAACTGCTGATGCCGACCATCCAGTCGGCGGACCTGTGGAAGGAGAGCGGGCGCTACGACGACTACGGCAAGGAGATGCTGCGCATCACCGATCGGCACGAGCGCGAGATGCTCTACGGCCCGACGAACGAGGAGATGATCACCGACATCTTCCGGACGTTCGTGCGCAGCTACCGCCAGCTGCCGCTGAACCTCTACCACATCCAGTGGAAGTTCCGCGACGAGGTCCGCCCGCGCTTCGGCGTGATGCGCGGCCGCGAGTTCCTGATGAAGGACGCCTACTCCTTCGACATCGACCCGGCGGGCGCGCGGCGCTCCTACCAGGCGATGTTCCTGGCCTACCTGCGCACCTTCGCCCGCATGGGCCTGAAGGCGATCCCGATGCGCGCCGACACCGGCCCGATCGGCGGCGACCTCAGCCACGAGTTCATCATCCTGGCCGAGACCGGCGAGAGCGGCGTGTTCTGCGACAAGGCGTGGCTCGACCTGGACGTGCTGTCGGATGCGCCGGACTACAGGGACGACCTGCAGCCGTTCTTCGACAAGTACACCTCGATCTACGCCGCCACCGACGAGAAGCACGACGCCGCCTCCTGCCCGGTGCCGGAGGACCGGCTGGAGAGCGCCCGCGGCATCGAGGTCGGCCACATCTTCAACTTCGGCACCAAGTACTCCAAGCCGATGAACGCCACCGTCGCCGGCCCGAACGGCGAGCCGGTGCACGTGGAGATGGGCAGCTACGGAATCGGCGTGTCGCGCCTGGTGGCCGCGATCATCGAGGCCAGCCACGACGACAACGGCATCATCTGGCCGGACGCCGTGGCGCCCTTCAACGTCGGCCTCGTCAACCTGAAGCCCGGCGACGCCGAGACCGACCGCGTCTGCGGGGAGCTGTACGCCAAGCTGCAGGCCCAGGGCGTCGAGGTGCTGTACGACGACCGCGACGAGCGGCCGGGCGTGAAGTTCGCCGACATGGACCTGATCGGCCTGCCGTGGCACCTCGTGGTCGGCCCGCGCGGCCTGAAGAACGGCGTCGTCGAACTGAAGCGCCGCGCCACCGGCGAGCGCGAGGAGCTGTCGGTGGAGAGCGCGCTGGCGAAGCTGGCGCGCTGACGGGTATGGCCCCACCTCGTCCCTCTCTGCCGCGCAGGGGAGGGATGGGGTGGGGCGACCGGTGCTCCTACAGCACGTTCACCGGCACCCTCAGGTACACCACGCCGTTGCTGTCCGGCGGCGGCAGGTGGCCGGCCGCGGCGTTCACCTGCACCGCCGGGATGATCAGCGCCGGCATCGGCAGCGTTTTGTCGCGGGCGGTGCGCAGCGCCACGTAGGCGGCTTCGGCGACGCCGTCGCGCACGTGGATGTTGGCACGGCGCTGCTCGGCCACGGTGGTCTCCCAGGCGTGCGGCCGGCCGCCCGGTGCGTAGTCGTGGCAGACGAACAGCCGCGTTTCTTCCGCCAGCGCCAGCAGGCGGCGGATCGAGCCGAACAGCTCGGCGGCGCTGCCGCCGGGGAAGTCGCAGCGCGCGGTTCCGCCGTCGGGCATGAACAGCGTGTCGCCGACGAACACCGTATCGTCGATGAGGTAGCTCACCGAATCCCGCGTGTGACCCGGCGTGTGCAGCACGCGGCCCTGCAAGGCGCCGACAGTGAAGGTCTCGCCGTCGGCGAACAGCCGGTCGAAGGGCTGCCCCCGCGGGCGGAAGGCCAGCGGGTCGTTGAAGACCTTGCCGAAATGCTCCTGCACCTCGGTCACCCCGGCGCCGATGCCGATGCGCCCGCCGAGCCGGCGCTGCAGGGTGGGGGCTGCCGACAGGTGGTCGGCATGGATGTGCGTCTCCAGGATCCAGCCGAGCGTCAGCGAGTGCTCCGCCAGGAAGGCCGCGATCGCGTCGGCCGACTGGCTGCCGGTGCGGCCGGCGGCGGCGTCGAAGTCGAGGACGGAGTCGATGACCGCGGCGGTGCCGCCCGGCCGGTCGTACACGGCGTAGCTCACCGTGGAGGTCGGTGCGTGGAAGAAGGGCTGGACGAGCGCGGGCATCGGCCGCTCCCACCTGTTGGTTCCCTCGACGATTCCACTGTCGCGCCATCCGCCGGCGGATGGCAACCGGGACGAAGCGCAGATCCGTCCGCGTTCCGGCGAAACCGGGGTACGACCTCGGAACAGGGCGCCGCATCGGCCGCGGTAACGCTCAAGCCGGAACCGCGCGGTCCGGCGCCCTGCCTTGACGCGACGGCGGGCCGGGGCAGGGCGGCGCCGGTTCCGCGCAGCGCTTGCGCATCGGGCGTGCGGCACGTATCTACGCTTGAGCGCTGCCGTCCGGCAGCCGGCCGCAACTCCGGAACACCGCCCCCCATGATCTTCTCCGCGTTCGAACGCATGGTCGCGATGCGCTACCTCCGCGCCCGCCGGCAGGAGGGGTTCATCTCCGTCATCGCGTGGTTCTCGCTGCTCGGCATCGGGCTGGGCGTGGCGACGCTGATCATCGTCATGGCGGTGATGAACGGCTTCCGCGCGGAGCTGCTGGGCCGCGTGCTCGGCCTCAACGGGCACCTCAACATCTATTCGGCGGCCCCCGGGCCGCTGACCGACTTCGACGCCCTGGCCGACCGCGTGCGGCAGGTGCCGGGCGTCACCAACGTGACGCCGACGGTGGAGGGCCAAGCGCTGGTCACGGTGCGCGGCATGGCGTCCGGCGCCGTGGTGCGCGGCGTGCGGCCGGAGGACTTCCGGGTGCGGCCGACCCTGTCCAAGCACATCCTGCGCGGCACCGCCGACGCCTTCGGCGAGGACAACGTCGCCATCGGCATCCGCATGGCGCAGCGCCTGGGGCTGTCGGTCGGCGACCAGATCACGCTGATCGCGCCGCAGGGCAACGCCACCGCCTTCGGCACCGTGCCGCGCATGCGGGGCTACAACATCGGCGCGATCTTCGACGTCGGCATGTTCGAGTACGACAACTCGTTCATCTTCATGCCGCTGGAGCAGGCGCAGCTGTTCTTCCGCACCGGCGACGCGGTGACCTCGCTGGAGGTGTTCGTCGCCGACCCCGTGCAGATCCGCGCCCAGCGCGCCGCCCTGCAGCCGGCGGTGGCCGGCATTGGGCGCGTGGTCGACTGGCAGCAGTCGAACGCCAGCTTCTTCACCGCGCTGCAGGTCGAGCGGAACGTGATGTTCCTGATCCTGTCGCTGATCATCATGGTTGCGGCGTTCAACATCATCTCCAGCCTGATCATGCTGGTGAAGGACAAGGGGCGCGACATCGCCATCCTGCGCACCATGGGCGCCACGCGCGGCATGATCATGCGCATCTTCTTCCTGTCCGGCGCCTCGGTCGGCGTGATGGGCACGGTGGGCGGCCTGATCCTCGGCGTGGTGTTCTGCCAGAACATCGAGAGCATCCGGCAGTTCATCCAGATGCTGTCGGGAACCGAGCTGTTCTCGCCGGAGATCTACTTCCTCTCGCAACTGCCGGCGAAGATCGACTGGGGCGAGGTGGCGCAGGTGACGGGCATGGCGCTCGGCCTGTCCTTCGCCGCCACGGTCTACCCGTCCTGGCGGGCGGCACGGCTCGATCCGGTGGAGGCCCTGCGCTATGAGTGAGGGGCCCATGCTGGAATTGAAGGACGTGGTCCGCACCTTCGAGCAGGCCGGCACCAGGCTGGAGGTGCTGCGCGGCGTGCAGTTGACCGTCCGTCCGGGCGAGCTGGTCGGTCTGGTCGGGCCTTCCGGTGCGGGAAAGTCGACGCTGCTGCACATCGCCGGCCTGCTGGAGCGGCCCTCGTCGGGCACGGTGCGCATCGGCGGCACCGACGCCTCGACGCTGGACGACGGCAAGCGCACGGAGATCCGCCGCAAGGCCATCGGCTTCGTCTACCAGTTCCACCACCTGCTGCCGGAGTTCACCGCGCTGGAGAACATCGTGCTGCCGCAGATGATCGCCGGCCTGAAGCGGTCCGAGGCGGTGACGCGGGCGAAGGAACTGCTGCACATGGTCGGCCTCGACCAGCGCGGCAGCCATCGGCCGGCGCGGCTGTCGGGCGGCGAGCAGCAGCGCGTCGCCATCGCCCGCGCGCTGGCCAACGCCCCCGGCCTGCTGATCGCCGACGAGCCCACCGGCAACCTCGACCCGCACACCGCGGAAAGCGTGTTCGCCACGCTGACCGGGATCGTCCGGCAGGCCCGCGTCGGCGCGCTGATCGCCACCCACAACCTGGAGCTGGCGCGGCGTATGGACCGCGTGCTCGAAATGCACGAAGGTGTGCTGATCGAACACGCAACCACCTGAGGGAGGGGTTCCATGCCGCCTGTCGTGCTTCACGGTCCGGCAATGAGCAGCTACGTCTGGAGCGCGCGCATCGCGCTCGCCGAGAAGGGCGTGGAGCACACGCTGAACGACATGCCGTTCGGCGCGCACAAGCTGCCGGATCATCTGGCCCGCCATCCCTTCGGCAAGGTGCCGGCGTTCGAGCACGACGGCTTCGCGCTGTACGAGACGCAGGCCATCGTCCGCTACGTGGACGAGGCGTTCGCCGGCCCGGCCCTGCAGCCCGCCGACGCCCGGCAGCGGGCGCGGATGAATCAGGTGATGGGCGTCCTCGATTCGTACGGCTGGCCGAGCTGCGCCGGCGGCATCATGTTCCAGCGCCTGATTGCGCCGAAGATGGGCCTGCCGACCAACGAGGCGGCGGTGGAGGCGGCGCTGCCCATGGCGCGGATCTGCTACGCCGAGTGGGAGCGGCTGCTGGGCGACCAGCCCTTCATGGCCGGCGACGCGTTCTCGCTGGCCGACGTGATGATGGCGCCGATGGTGATCTACTCGGCCATGACGCCGGAGACTCGCGCAATGATGGCCGAGGCGCCGCGCCTGTACGCCTGGGGCAAGCGGATGGCCGAGCGGCCGAGCGTCGCGCGAACCTCGCCGCTGCCGCCGCGCGCGTGAACGGCACACCTCACCGTTTGGTGAATTGGCGATCGCCGGGGCGTGCGGCAGACTTTCCCGCAAATCCGCGGGGATGGGAGAGAGCCGCATGGACCAGACGATCATCGACCTCTACGACGAGTACACGCACGCGCCGCTGCCGCGCCGGGTGTTCCTGGAGCGGCTGGCGGCGCTGCTCGGCTCCGCCGCCGCGGTGCCGGCCGTGCTGGCCGCCATCGAGCCCAATTACGCCCGCGCGGCGGTGGTGGAGCCGGGCGACCCGCGAATCAGCGTGGAGAATGTCTCCTTCCAGGGGGCGACCGGCGACGTCCGCGGCTACCTCGCGCGGCCGAAGACGACGGAACGCGCGCCGGCGGTGATCGTCATCCACGAAAACCGCGGCCTCAACCCGCACATCGAGGACGTGGTGCGCCGCTTCGCCGCCGACGGCTTCGTGGCGCTGGCGCCGGATCTGCTGTCGCCGCTGGGCGGCACGCCGGCCGACGCCGACCGGGCGCGCGACATGTTCGGCCAGCTCGACGCCGGCAAGACGGTGAACAACCTGATCGCGGCGCAGAGCTTCCTGATGTCCTACCGCTATTCGAGCGGCAAGGTGGGGGCGGTCGGCTTCTGCTGGGGCGGCGGCATGGTCAACCAGTTCGCCATCAAGGCGCCGGACCTCAAGGCCGCCGTCGCCTACTACGGCCCGACGCCGGACCCGGCGCAGGTCGGCTCGATCAAGGCGCCGATGCTGCTGCATTACGGCGGGCTCGACCAGCGCGTCAACGCCGGGATCCCCTCCTATGAGGAGGCGCTGAAGAAGGCCGGCGTGCCGCACCAGATCTACGTCTACGAGGGTGCCAACCACGCCTTCAACAACGACACCTCCGCCGACCGCTACAACGAGCAGGCCGCCAAGCTGGCCTGGGGGCGGACCGTGGAGTTCCTGCGGCAGTACCTGGTCTAACGGGTCGGCGCGGTGGCGGGGGCGGTCTGCCCCCGCGGCAGCTTCAGCACCGTGATCGCCAGCCCGCCGAACACCAGCGCGGCGCCGACCGCCTTGGTCGGGCTGAAGTCCTCGCCCAGCAGCAGGGCGCTGGAACTCATGCCGAAGATCGGCACCAGCAGCGAGAAGGGGGCGACGAGGCTGGCCGGGTAGTGGCGCAGCAGGAAGCCCCAGCTGGCGAAGCCGTACAGCGTCGCCCCGGCGGCGATGTAGGCCAGCGCGGCGAAGCCCGGCCACGTCAGGCCGGTCAGCGCGCCGGCGATGCGCGCCGGCCCTTCCATCCCCAGCGACAGCAGGAACAGCGGCAGCGGCGGCACGACGCTGACCCACAGCATCAGGCGGAACAGGTCCGGCGCCCTGGCCTGTTTCATGATGATGTTGCCGGCCCCCCAGGCGACGGCCGCCGCGACCACCAGCCCAAGGCCGAGCAGCGACCCGCCGGCCTGCATCTCGCGGGCGATCAGCGCGATGCCGCCGAACGCCACCGCCATGCCGACCAGCGGCCGGATCCCCGGCCGGTCGCCGAGCAGCAGCGTGGCGAACAGCAGGGTGAAGAACGCCTGGCTCTGCAGCACCAGCGACGACAGGCCGGCCGGCATGCCGGCGTCGATGCCGGCGAACAGCAGGGCGAACTGCAGGGCGCCCAGCACCAGCCCGATCCCGAGGATGTAGCGCCACGCCACCGGCGGTCCGCCGCGCACGCCCAGCACCAGCAGCGGCGTCGCCGCCAGCAGGAAGCGCAGCGCGGTGAACAGCAGCGGCGGCATGTCGCGCAGCCCCACCTTGATGGCGACGAAGTTGCAACCCCAGACGGCCGCCACCGAAAGGGCGAGGAGGATGTGGAGCGGGCGCATGGGGGGCTCAGCTGCGGGTGTTGAGACGGCGGCACTCATCTAGCGCGTTCACCGCCCAGTTCGATCCGGCGAGGGGAAACGCTGCTATGCGTCCGCCGAGGCGCGGACTCGACACCTCCAGCCCCTTGGAGCGGGCGTAGGGGTCGGTGATGTCCTCGTAGTCGAGGGACTGGATGCGCACCATCAGCGTGCCGGAATCCAGCGCTACCGCCTTGTGCGATTCGGGGGCCGCGCCCTCGAACGCCAGCGTCAGGTCGTAGGTGGCGCCGGGCGCCAGCAGCCGGTCGGGGGTGGAGATCAGCACCGAAAAGCTACCGGGCGCGGCCTGGAAGCTCAGCGTCGCCCCGTTGTCCCCGGGGCGGGTGACGCGGCAGTGGGCAGGTTCGGTGACGGTGCCGGACACCGCCTCGACCACCCAGCCGCGCCGTTCCGCGACCTTGCGGCCGGGGGAGGGGGCGAGCGGTGCAGCCAGTCCGGCCGCGCCGCCGTAGGTGACGTGGGGGCTCTCGGTGGTCTGACAGGCGGCCAGCAGGACAAAGGCCAGGAAGGCGAGATGGACGCGGGGGCGACGCATGCGGGCTCCTCAGGCGACCCCGTTCGGCGGGGCCAGGGTCCCTGATATCACCCGTGCAATTTCGGCGAAAGTGCGACATGCTCGCGCCCGATCCCCGATCCCATATTGGACACCATGCCGCACGCCGACTTCGTCCACCTGCGCGTCCACTCCGCCTACTCGCTGTCGGAGGGCGCCATCAAGGTCAAGGAGCTGGTCAAGCTCTGCGCGAAGCAGCACATGCCCGCGGTGGCGGTCACCGACACCGGCAACCTGTTCGGCGCGCTGGAATTCGCGCTGGCGGCGTCCGACGTCGGCGTGCAGCCGATCATCGGCACGGTGCTCGGCATCACCCGCGTCGGCCCGGCCAACGCCAAGCCCGGCCTGCCCGGCAAGGGCGCGGTTCAGCCGGACCAGCTGGTGCTGCTCTGCCAGAGCCAGGACGGCTACCGTAACCTGATGAAGCTGGTGTCCAAGGCGTTCCTGGAGTCGGACCCGATGGCCGGCCCGCAGGTGACGCTGGAGGCTCTGGAAGGCCGTTCGGAGGGGCTCATCGCGCTGACCGGCGGGCCGCAGGGCACCGTCGGACGCCTGCTCGGCGAGGGGCAGAAGGATCTGGCGCTGGAGGTGCTGGAGCGGCTGAAGGGCCTGTTCCCCGGCCGGCTGTACGTCGAGCTGCAGCGCCACGGCGGCCACTTCACCGCCGTCGAGGACGCCGTCGAGCCGGCGCTCATCGACCTCGCCTACGCGCAAGACCTGCCGCTGGTGGCGACCAACGACTGCTATTTCGCGACCGAGGACATGCACGAGGCGCACGATGCGCTGCTGTGCATCGCCGAGGGCGCCTACATCAGCCAGGACGACCGCCGCCGCGTCACCCCCGACCACCGCTTCAAGTCGGCGGAGGAGATGCGGCTGCTGTTCGCCGACCTTCCGGAGGCGGTGGACAACACCGTCGCCATCGCCCGGCGCTGCTCGTTCCTGCTCAAGCCCATCAAGCCGATCCTGCCGCCGTTCCCCTGCGAGGGCGACCGCAACGAGGACGACGAGCTGCGCGTCCAGTCCCGCGAGGGCCTGGAGATGCGCCTGGAGAAGGTCGTCTACACCCCCGACATGACGCCGGAGCAGCGGGCGGAGACCCGCAAGACCTACTTCGAGCGGCTGGAGTTCGAGCTGGACGTCATCATCAAGATGAAGTTCCCCGGCTACTTCCTGATCGTGTCGGACTTCATCAAGTGGGCGAAGGAGCACGACATCCCGGTCGGGCCGGGCCGCGGTTCGGGCGCCGGCTCGGTGGTCGCCTGGGCGCTGACCATCACCGACCTCGACCCGTTGCGCTTCGGCCTGCTGTTCGAGCGCTTCCTGAATCCCGAACGCGTGTCGATGCCCGACTTCGACGTGGACTTCTGCCAGGACCGCCGCGAAGAGGTGATCCGCTACGTCCAGGGCAAGTACGGCTACGACCGCGTCGCGCAGATCATCACCTTCGGTAAGCTGCAGGCGCGCGCCGTGCTGCGCGACGTCGGGCGCGTGCTGCAGATGCCCTACGGGCAGGTCGACAAGATCTGCAAGATGGTGCCGAACAACCCGGCCAACCCGGTCACGCTCCAGCAGGCGCTCGACACCGAGGAGATGCTGCGCGCTGCGCGCGACGGCGACGAGACGGTGGCGCGCCTCATCAACATCGCGCTGAAGCTGGAGGGCCTGTTCCGCCACGCCTCGACCCACGCCGCCGGCGTGGTGATCGGCGACCGGCCGCTGGACGAGCTGGTGCCGCTGTACCGAGACCCGCGCTCGGACATGCCGGTCACCCAGTTCAACATGAAGTACGTCGAGCAGGCCGGCCTGGTGAAGTTCGACTTCCTCGGCCTGAAGACGTTGACGGTGCTGAAGACCGCGGTCGACCTGATCCCCGGGAAGCCCGACCTCACCACCGTCCCGCTGGACGACCCGAGAAGCTACGAGATTCTCGGGCGGGCGGAATCGACCGGCGTGTTCCAGCTCGAAAGCTCGGGCATGCGCGACGTGCTGCGGCGGCTCAAGCCGAACCGGCTGGAGGACATCATCGCGCTGGTGTCGCTCTACCGCCCCGGCCCGATGGACAACATCCCGAAATACATCAAGGTCAAGAACAAGGAGGAGCCGCCCGACTACATGAACCCGGCCCTGGAGCCGATCCTGAAGGAGACCTTCGGGATCATGATCTACCAGGAGCAGGTCATGCAGATCGCCCAGGTGCTGTCCGGCTATTCGCTGGGCGGCGCCGATCTTCTGCGCCGCGCCATGGGCAAGAAGATCAAGGAGGAGATGGACAAGGAGCGCGCCAAGTTCGTCGAGGGAGCGGTCAAGAACGGCGTCGACGGCGATCAGGCGAGCATGATCTTCGATCAGGTGGCCAAGTTCGCCGGCTACGGCTTCAACAAGAGCCACGCGGCGGCCTACGCGCTGGTCGCCTACCACACGGCGTACCTGAAGGCGAACTACCCGGTCGAGTTCATGGCGGCGTCGATGACGCTCGACCTCGGCAACACCGACAAGCTGAACGTCTTCCGGCAGGAGCTGGGACGGCTGCGCATCAAGCTGCTGTCGCCGGACATCAACCGGTCCTCGGCCATCTTCTCGGTGGAGGAGGTTGGTAAGAACGAGGGGGGCGGCGGCGAGAAGGCGGTGCGCTACGCGCTGGCGGCGGTGAAGGGCGTCGGCCTGCCGGCCATGAAAGCGGTGGTGGAGGAGCGGCAGAAGAACGGCCCGTACAAGAGCCTGTTCGACTTCGCCCGCCGCCTCGACCTCAAGACCATCAACAAGCGCCAGCTGGAGAACCTGACCTGCGCCGGCGCCTTCGACGGCATCAACCCGAACCGCGCCCAGGTGCACGCCGCGCTGGAGACGCTGATCCGCTACGCCCAGGCCGAGGCGGCGGAGCGCGACAGCGGCATCGGCAACCTGTTCGGTGGCGCCGGCGGCGGCCTCAAGGAACCCGACCTGCCGAAGGTCTCCGACTGGGAGCCGCTGGAGAAGCTGAAGCACGAGTTCGCCTCCATCGGCTTCTACCTCTCGGCCCACCCGCTCGACGCCTTCGCCGGGCCGCTGGGACGGATGAAGGTGGTGAGGTCGGCCGAGCTCAATCAGGCGATGAGCCGCGGCGGCTCGACCCGCTACAAGATGGCGGGCATCGTGGTCTCGAAGAAGGAGAAGACCGCCAAGTCCGGCAACCGCTTCGCCTTCGTCGAGCTGTCGGATTCCACCGGCGGCTACGAGGTGACGCTGTTCTCCGAGGTGCTGTCCGGCAGCCGCGACCTGCTGGAGCCGGGGCGGCCGGTGCTGCTGACGGTGGACGCCCAGCGCAACGGCGAGGAGGTCCGCCTGACCTGCCAGGAGATCAAGCCGCTGGAAGAGGCGGTGGCCTCGGTCTCCGAGGGCTTGAAGGTGGTGGTGCGCGACGACCGCCCGGTGGCGAACCTCAAGGGCATGCTGGACCGCCTGCAGCGCGGCCGCGGCCGCATCCACGTGCTGGTCGAGATCGAGCCGCTGAAGGAGGTTGAGATCCAGCTGCCGGGCATGTACCACATCACCGCGCAGAGCCGCGCGGCGCTGAAGGCGGTGCAGGGCGTGATCGAGGTGGTGGAGCTGTAGGCTGCCGGGTGCCTGCTTCTTAAATCGTCGTGCCCGGGCTTGTCCCGGGCACCCACGCACTCGGACGTCCACAAAGGTTCAGGTCGTGGATGGCCGGGACAAGCCCGGCCATGACGTACAACATGAAGGCGCTCACCCGAGCTTCACGTACCCGCGCTCGATCACCCGCTCGGCCGCCTCGAAGACGTGCACCATCTCCTCGTAGGCCTTGCGCAGCGCCTCCAGCCTGCTGATCGACTCCGGGTCGGGGTGGCGGTGCTCGGCGACCTGGAGGCCGAACTTGATGTAGTCGGCGCGCAACTCGGCCACCCGCACGGCGACCTTCAGGAAGGCCTCCTGGTTCAGGTGCGGGATCGACTGCCCCATGACCTGGCAGTTGGCCTCGAGGATCGCCGCCTCCAGGTTCTCCAGGAAGTGCCGCACCCGATGTTGCGTTGCAATATCAGCGATCTCAGGCGTCAGCAACTTGTCCACCTTGCCCTTCGAGTATTCGCCGACGATCTTGGACGTCATGATGGGGATCCTCCCGGAAAGTCACCCCATCCTGACATGAACTTCTGAACGCTTGGTAACGATGGTCATCCCGCCGGCGCCTTGCGGACCACCATCAGGCGGTCGGTGCCGGATTCGGGCAGCCACACCTCGCCCGGCCGGCCGAGGATCTGCCGCACGTCCGCCTCGCGGCCGGAGCCCGGGACGCTGCCGGTGAAGGTCTCGCTGCGCGGGTCGAAGCTGACCACCGCGTTGGCGGCGAAATCGCTGACCCACACGATGTCGCGCTCGTCCACGTACACCGCGTAGGGGCGCGGCCCGTCGCCGGGCAGCATCCAGCTCTTCCACGTGCCGCTGGAGGGCGTGTAGCGGCTGAGCTGCCCGGTGTTCCACTCGCTGATCCACAGGTTGCCCCTGGAATCGGACCAGACGCGCCGCGCCCCCTGGCCCTCGGTCGGCGGCTCGATCACCGTGGCGCCGCCGCTGGCGGAGTCGATGCGCGCCAGATAGCTGCCGGCGAGCGAGACGTAATAGACGGTGCCGTCCGGAGTCGCGGTGATGCCGTAGGGGCCGCGGCCCTTCGGCGCCTTGAAGACGCGCATCGCCCCGGTCTTCGGGTCGAGGCTGCCATAGACGCCGTTCTGCCCGGTGAACCACAGCAGCCCCCTGCCGTCGAAGGCGCAGGTGTTGAGGTTGGCGTTCCCCTGGTCCTTGGGCAGCTTCCAGGCGTCCACCTTCCGAGTCTTCGGATCGTAGCGGACGATGGCGTTCTGCCCGCCGTCGGTGATCCACGCCGCCCCGTCCGGCCCGGCGATGACGCCGTGCGGCGCCGAACCTTCGCCGAGCTTCACCTGCCGCACCTGCCCGGTCTTCGGGTCGAGGATGCCGAGCGCTCCCTGGTGCTGAGCGGTGTACCAGACGCTGCCGTCCGGCGCCGGCGCCACGTCGTGCGGGTGCGCGCCCTTCGGCACCTCGTAGACCTTGACGTCGGCCGCCAGGGCGGGGGAGGCGAGCAGCGTTCCGAGAAGTGCCAGCAGGGCGAGGCGAGGGGCGGGCATCGGGGTACCTCCATCGGTCGGCCGGTGTGGAAAGACATGGGCGACGGACCGGCCCGCGTCCAGCGTTCCGGTTCTACCGCCCATCCCCTCTATGGTTGTTGCCAAACGGAAAGCGGCGGGCTATGTAAGCGCCGTCGTCAAAACCACACGCGGGCTGGCGGACCTTCGGCGCGAGCCGACGGCCCCCTCCGGTGTTCGCATTTTGCGGACAGCGCCCGCGGCGGAACAACCGGAAAAGGTAGATTTTCCATGGCAATGCCCACCTTCACCATGCGCCAGCTGCTGGAAGCCGGTGTCCACTTCGGCCACCACACCCGCCGCTGGAACCCCAAGATGGGGCAGTACATCTTCGGCGTCCGCAACGGCGTGCACGTCATCGACCTGGAGCAGACGGTGCCGATGCTGCACCGCGCCATGCAGGCGGTGCGCGACGTCGTCGCCGGCGGCGGCCGCGTCCTGTTCGTCGGCACCAAGCGCCAGGCCCAGGAGAAGGTCGCCGAGGCGTCCAAGCGCTGCGGCCAGTACTACGTCAACCACCGCTGGCTCGGCGGCATGCTGACCAACTGGAAGACCATCTCCCAGTCCATCAAGCGCCTGCGCGAGATGGAAGAGCGTCTGTCCGGCGACACCGCCGGCCTGACCAAGAAGGAAATCCTGATGCTCACCCGCGAGCGCGACAAGCTGGAGCGCGCGCTGGGCGGCATCAAGGAGATGGGCGGCCTGCCCGACGTGCTGTTCATCATCGACACCAACAAGGAGTCGATCGCGGTCCAGGAAGCCAATAAGCTGGGCATCCCGGTGGTCGCGGTGATCGACAGCAACTCGAACCCGGACGGCATCGCCTTCCCGATTCCCGGCAACGATGACGCGCTGCGCGCCATCGACACCTACTGCGAGCTGATCTCGGGCGCCGTGCTCGACGGCCTGCAGGCGGAGATGGTCGCCGCCGGCGTGGACATCGGTTCCCAGGAAGAGGCCGGCGAGACCCTGCCGGAAGAGGGCGCCGAGGCGGAGCAGGCTCCGGCCCAGGCCTAAAGCCAGGCAAAAGGGCAGCCGGGCCGCGCTTCGTCTGGTCCGGCTGCCCTTTTTCATGAGTTCACGGTTGATACGTACTTAGATCTTTTTCGAGGAAAGGGCTCCCCCATGGCCGAGATTACCGCTGCGCTCGTCAAGGAACTGCGCGAGAAGACCGGCGCCGGCATGATGGATTGCAAGAAGGCGCTGGGCGAGACCAATGGCGACCTCGAGGGCGCCGTTGACTGGCTGCGCAAGAAGGGCCTCGCCGCCGCCGCCAAGAAGTCCGGCCGCGTTGCCGCCGAGGGTCTGGTCGCCGTCGCCACCGCCGGCACCGCCGGTGCCGCCGTCGAGGTGAACGCCGAGACCGATTTCGTCGCGCGCAACGACAAGTTCCAGGGCTTCGCCGCCGAGGCCGCCAAGGTCGCGCTGACCACCGGCACCGACATCGAGGCGCTGAAGGCCGCCGCCTACCCGGGCGCCGCGCACACCGTGCAGGACGAGCTGACCAGCCTGATCGCCACCATCGGCGAGAACATGAACCTGCGCCGCGCCGCCAAGCTGAGCGTGTCGGCCGGCGTCGTGACCAGCTACATCCACACCGCCATCGCGCCGGGCCTCGGCAAGATCGGCGTGCTGGTGGCCCTGGAGTCGACCGGCGACGCCGCCAAGCTGACCGAGCTGGGCAAGTCGATCGCCATGCACGTCGCCGCCGCCCGCCCGGAGGCGCTGGACATCGCCGACGTCGATGTCTCGGCCCTGGAGCGTGAGAAGAACGTGCTGGCCGACCAGGCCCGCGCGTCCGGCAAGCCGGAGTCGATCATCGAGAAGATGGTCGAGGGCCGCCTGCGCAAGTACTACGAGGAAGTCTGCCTGCTCGAGCAGACCTACGTGATCGACGGCGAGACCAAGATCCGCAAGGTCGTCGAAGCCGCCGCCAAGGACGTGGGCGCCCCGGTCAAGCTGACCGGCTTCGTGCGCTTCGCGCTGGGCGAGGGCATCGAGAAGGCCGCGTCGGACTTCGCCGCCGAGGTGGCGGCCGCCGCGGGCACCTCGAACGGCTGATAGGGTACCGTCCGGCGCTTCCTTCCTATATGAGGGGAGCGCCGGACGTCGCTTGCGCACGGCCTTCACCTTCAGGGAGCGTTCCATGGGTCAGACCCCGATGCCCGCCGACGGTATCCGGTACAAGCGAGTTCTTCTGAAGGTGTCCGGCGAAGCCCTGATGGGCAAGCGGGACTACGGCCTCGACCCGGAGATGGTCACCACGGTCGCCGAAGAGGTGAAGGCGGTCGTCGGCCTCGGCGTGCAGGTCTGCCTCGTCATCGGCGGCGGCAACATCTTCCGCGGCATCAGGGGCGCAGCCGCCGGCATGGAGCGCGCCACGGCCGACTACATGGGCATGCTCGCCACCGTCATGAACGCGCTGGGCATGCAGAGCGCGCTGGAGCGCCTGGGCGTGCACACCCGCGTCCAGTCGGCCATCCCCATGGCCTCGGTCTGCGAGCCGTACATCCGGCGCCGCGCCATCCGGCACATGGAGAAGGGCCGCGTCGTCATCTTCGCCGCCGGCACCGGCAACCCGTTCTTCACCACCGACACCGCCGCGGCGCTGCGCGCGTCCGAGATGGGCTGCGACGCGCTGCTGAAGGGTACGCAGGTGGACGGCGTCTACACCGCCGACCCGAAGAAGGACCCGGGCGCCACCCGCTACGAGCGGCTGACCTATCTGGACGTGCTGTCGCGCGATCTCCAGGTCATGGACGCCTCGGCAATTTCCTTGGCGCGCGAGAACCGCATCCCCATACTCGTATTCTCGATCCACACTCCGGAAGCCTTCGCCGAGGTCATGGCCGGGCGGGGCAAGTTCACGATCATCAGCGAAGAGAAGGAGTAACTTCCGTGGCCGAACCCGACATTTCCGACATCAAGCGGCGCATGGACGGTGCTCTTGAGGCCTTCAAGAAGGAACTGAGCGGGCTGCGCACCGGGCGCGCCTCGGCCAGCCTTCTCGAGCCCGTCACGGTCGAGGCCTACGGCAGCAAGATGCACCTCAAGGAGGTCGGCACCGTCTCCGTGCCCGAGCCGCGCCTGATCACCGTGCAGGTGTGGGACCGCGGCATGATGAAGGCCGTGGAGAAGGCGATCCGCGACTCCGGGCTGGGCCTGAACCCGCAGGCCGAGGGCCAGACGATCCGCGTGCCGATCCCCGACCTGACGCAGGAGCGCCGCCAGGAACTGGCCAAGGTCGCCCACAAGTACGCCGAGGGCGCGCGCGTCGCCGTGCGCAACGTGCGCCGCGACGGCATGGACATGCTGAAGAAGGCCGAGAAGAACGGCGACATCACGCAGGACGAGCACAAGGGCTGGCAGGACAAGGTCCAGGCCATCACCGATCAGCACATCAAGATGATCGACGATGCGCTCGCCCAGAAGGAAAAGGAAATCACGCAGGTCTGAGGCATGCGCGACGCTCAGGAGAGCCGCCCGGCCGAGCCGCCCGTCCATGTGGCCATCATCATGGACGGCAACGGCCGCTGGGCCAAGGCGCGCGGCCTGCCGCGCACCGCCGGTCACAAGAAGGGCGTGGAGGCGGTTCGGCGCACGGTCGAGGCGGCGCGCGAACTGGGCGTCGGCTATCTGACCATCTTCAGCTTCTCCTCGGAGAACTGGCGGCGGCCGGAGGAGGAGGTCTCCGACCTCATGGGCCTGCTGCGCTTCTACCTGCGCAGCGAGATCGCCGAGCTGCACAAGGCCGGCGTCCGCCTGCGGGTGATCGGCGAGCGCTCCAGGCTGTCGCCCGACATCGTCCGCCTGATCGAGAACGCCGAGGAGCTGACCGGCGCCAACACCACCATGACGCTGGTGGTGGCGCTCAGCTACGGCTCGCGGCAGGAGATCGTGCTGGCGGCGCGCCGTCTGGCGGAGGAGGCGCGCGCCGGCCGGATTGACCCGGCGGCGATCGACGAAAGCGCGCTGACCGCGCGCCTGTTCACCGCCGACATCCCTGATCCCGATCTGATCATCCGCACCAGCGGCGAGCAGCGGTTGAGCAATTTCCTCTTGTGGCAGTCGGCCTACGCCGAGTTCGTGTTCACCGACACGCTGTGGCCCGACTTCACCAAGCGCGACCTGGAGGCTGCCATTGAAGAGTTTCACCGCCGGGAGCGACGCTTCGGCGCCACCACAGCCGGCAGCCGCTAAGACCGCCAGCAAGATCGCCGACCTCAAGGTCCGCGTGCTCTCCGCCCTGGTGCTGGGGCCGGTGGTGCTGCTGGCCGTGTGGGCCGGCGGCGGGGTGTTCCGGGCGCTGCTCGCCGTCTCCGCGCTGGTCGCCATCGGCGAATGGGCACTGATGGTGGCGTCCGACCGCACGCCGGAGGCGTTCTGGCACTCCCTGCTGGCGATGCTCGTGGTGATGCTGGTCTACGCGCTCGGCGGGCCGCCGGCAGCACTGGCCGTGGCGGTCGCGCTCGGCCTCATCGTGCAGGCGTCGGCGGGCGGCAAGGGCTCCTGGCTGCTGGGGTTCGGCATCCCCTACGTGACCGTGGGCGTCGCCGGGCTGGCGTGGCTGCGCGACAATCCGGGGCTGCCGCTGGTGATCTTCTGCCTGTTCGCGGTGTGGGCGACGGACATCGGCGCCTACGCGGCCGGCCGCGCCATCGGCGGGCCGAAGCTGGCGCCGCGCATCAGCCCCAAGAAGACCTGGGCCGGCCTGATCGGCGGCATGGTGGCGGCCGGGGCGTTCGGCGTGGCCGTGGCGTTCGCCGCCGGCGCCGCCCAACCCTGGCTGGCGCTGCTGGTGGCGCCGCTGCTGGCGGTGGTCGGACAGGCGGGCGACCTCTTCGAGTCCTGGGTGAAGCGGCGTTTCAACGTGAAGGACAGCAGCAACCTGATCCCCGGGCACGGGGGGCTGCTGGACCGCATCGACGGGCTGCTGGTCGCCGCCCCGGTGCTGGCGGTGTTCCACGCGACCCTTGGGAAGAGCTGGCAATGGTGGTGAAGCGGGCGCCGGGTGCGCCGCGGCGGGTGACGATCCTCGGCTCCACGGGGTCGGTCGGGACGCAGACGATCGACCTGGTGGCGCGCGATCCGGGGGCTTTCGCCGTCGAGGCGCTGACCGCCAACCGCAACGTCGCCCTGCTGGCCAAGCAGGCGAAGGCCTTGAACGCCCGGCTCGCCGTCGTCGCCGATCCGGCGTGCTACGCCGAGCTGAAGGCGGCGCTGTCCGGCACCGGCATCGAGGCGGCGGCCGGACCGCAGGCGGTCGCCGAGGCCGCCGCCCGTACGGACGCCGACTGGGTGATGGCCGCCATCGTCGGCGCCGCCGGGCTGGAGCCGACGCTCGCCGCCGTGCGCCGCGGCGCCTCGGTCGCCTTCGCCAACAAGGAGGTGCTGGTCTGCGCCGGCGCCCTGATGATGGAGGAGGTGAAGGCGCACGGCGCCACGCTGCTGCCCGTCGACAGCGAGCACAACGCCATCTACCAGGTCTTCGATTTCAAGCACCCGCAGCGCGTCCGGCGGCTGATCCTCACCGCGTCCGGCGGGCCGTTCCGCACCAAGGACCGCGCGTTCATGGCGACCGCGACGCGCGAGCAGGCGGTGGCGCACCCGACCTGGGACATGGGCGCCAAGATCTCGGTCGACAGCGCCACCCTGATGAACAAGGGGCTGGAGCTGATCGAGGCGCGCTTCCTCTTCGACATGCCGGAGGACCGCATCGACGTGCTGGTCCATCCGCAGTCGGTCATCCACTCCATGGTCGAGTACGTGGACGGCTCGGTGCTGGCGCAGCTGGGCACGCCGGACATGCGGATTCCCATCGCCTACACCCTGGCGTGGCCCGATCGCATGGAGACGCCGGCGCAGCGACTCGACCTCTCCAAGGCGCGCGAGCTGACCTTCGAGGAGCCCGACCTGGAGCGTTTCCCGGCCCTGCGTCTCGCCCGGGCCGCCTTGCAAAGCGGTGGGGGCGCTCCTACTATCCTGAGTGCCGCCAACGAGGTCGCGGTCGAGGCGTTCCTCGACCGCCGAATCGGCTTCCTCGACATCGAACGGGTCGTCGAGGCGACGCTGGAAGCCCTGCCGCACCAGCGCCTGGGCGACCTGGAGGCGGTGAGGGCGACCGACGCGCAGGCGCGGCGGGTCGCCGCGGAGCATCTCGGGCGCGTGCGGGCCTGAGGGCGGACGGGGAGGGCGCCTCCCTACCGCTAGGGCTGGGCAGCGAAGGCATGGGGTTTATGAATTTCCTGGGCGGTTTCGGTACGTCGGTTTTCGCCTTCCTGCTGGTTCTCACCGTTCTCGTCTTCGTGCACGAGTTCGGCCACTATTGGATCGCGCGCCGCAACGGCGTGCGGGTCGAGGTGTTCTCCATCGGCTTCGGGCCGGAGCTGTTCGGCTGGTGGGACCGCCACGGCACGCGCTGGAAGTTCAGCGCCATTCCGCTCGGCGGCTACGTCAAGATGTTCGGCGACGCCGACCCGGCCAGCATGCCCGGATCCGAGCTGCAGCGCATGACCGAGGACGAGAAGGCCGTCTCGTTCCATCACAAGCGCCTGGGCCAGCGCGCCGCCGTGGTCGCGGCCGGGCCTCTCGCCAACTTCCTGTTCGCCTTCGTGGCGCTGACGCTGCTGTTCTCCACCGCAGGGCAGCCCTTCACGCCGCCGGACGTCGGCGGCGTGCAGCCGGGAAGTGCCGCCGAGCGCGCCGGGCTCAAGCCGGGCGACGAGATCCTCACCATCGACGGCGCCGGCATCCAGCGCTTCGAGGAGATCCGGCAGGTCGTCAGCATGAATCCCGGCCGCGCTCTGGCGGTCGAGGTGAAGCGCGACGGCCGCGTCGTTCCGGTCAGCGTGACCCCCGACTCCATCGAGGTGACGGATCGATTCGGCAACGTCCACCGCATCGGACAGCTCGGAATCATGCGCGCCGGCACCGATCACAAGCGGCACGACCCGCTGTCGGCGGCGTGGCAGTCGGCGCGGGAAATCGGCGGCATGATCGGGGGCACCTTCACCGCGCTCGGCCAGATGATCGAGGGCTCGCGCGGCACAGAGGAACTCGGCGGTCCGCTGCGAATCGCCCAAATGTCCGGTGAAGTCGCGCAGACCGGCGTTTACGCGCTGATCTGGTTCATGGCCTTCCTGTCGGTCAACCTGGGCATGATCAACCTGTTCCCCGTCCCGTTGTTGGACGGTGGGCATCTGCTTTTCTACGGATTGGAGGGGCTGCGCGGCAAGCCGCTCGGTCCGCGCGCGCAAGAATACGGTTTCCGCATCGGACTTGCTCTGGTATTAACGCTCATGGTCTTCGCCACGTGGAACGACTTGGTTCAGCTCCGCGTGGTCGATTTCTTCCGAGGACTGATCTCCTAGAACGAGCGTTAAGCCAGGGGGCGTATTTTGCGGGTGTCGTCAAAGGTTCTGGCGCTCAGCCTGATGGCCGGCTGCGCCATGACAACGGTGTCTCTCGCCTTGGCCCAAGCGAACGGGCCCGCGGGAACACAGGTCGCCCAGGTCTTTTCGGGCGGAACCATCCGGGACATCCGGGTCGAGGGCACGCAGCGCATCGAGCCGAGCACGGTGCGCTCCTACCTGACCGTGCAGCCCGGCGACCGCTTCGATCCGGCGAAGATCGACGAGTCGCTGAAGGCGCTGTTCGCCACCGGCCTGTTCGCCGACATCCAGCTGAAGCGCGAGGGCGACTCGCTGGTCGTCGCGGTCCAGGAAAACCCGATCATCAACCGCATCGCCTTCGAGGGCAACCGCCGCATCGAGACCGAGCAGCTGGAGAAGGAAATCCAGCTGCGGCCGCGGGTCGTCTACACGCGCACCCGCGTGCAGTCGGACGTGCAGCGCATCCTCGACATCTACCGCCGCCAGGGCCGCTTCGCCGCGACGGTGGAGCCGAAGGTCATCAAGCTCGACCAGAACCGCGTCGATCTGGTCTTCGAGATCGGCGAGGGCGCCCGCACCGGCGTGCGCGCCATCAACTTCGTCGGCAACGAGCGCTTCTCGGCCGGCACGCTGCGCGAGAACATCCAGACGCGCGAGACCGCGTGGTGGCGCTTCCTCACCTCCGAGGACAGCTACGATCCCGATCGCGTCAACTACGACCGCGAGCTGCTGCGCCGCTTCTATCTGAAGGAAGGCTACGCCGACTTCCGCGTCGTCTCGGCGGTGGCCGAGCTGACGCCGGAGAAGGAAGACTTCATAATCACCTTCACCGTCGAGGAAGGCGAGCGCTACAAGTTCGGCAAGGTCGACATCAAGTCCAACCTCAAGGCGCTCGATCCCGAGCAGCTGCGCGGCACCCTCCTCACCAAGGAAGGGAACTGGTACAACGCGCAGGAGGTCGAGGACACGATCAACAAGCTGACCAACGCGGTCGGCGACCTGCAGTACGCCTTCGTCGACGTCCGGCCGCAGATCACGCGCAACCGCGACACCCAGACCATCGACATCACCTACGAGATCAACGAGGGTCCGCGGGTGTTCGTCGAGCGCATCGACATCACCGGCAACGTCCGCACGCTGGACAAGGTGATCCGCCGCGAGATGCTGGTGGCCGAGGGCGACCCGTTCAGCGCGACCAAGCTGAAGCGCTCCGAACAGCGCATCAAGGACCTGGACTTCTTCGAGCGCGTGCAGGTCACGTCGCAGGAGGGCTCGGCGCCCGACCGTTCGGTGGTCGCCGTCGACATCCAGGAGAAGTCCACCGGCGAGATCGCCGTCGGCGCCGGTTACTCGACCACCGACGGCCCGCTGGCCGACTTCTCGATCCGTGAGCGCAACCTGCTTGGCAAGGGCCAGGACCTGCGTTTCGGTGCCACCGTGTCGAAGCGGCGCCAGGAATACGACATCAGCTTCACCGAGCCGTACTTCCTGGACCGCGACCTGTCGGCCGGCTTCGACCTGTTCCGCGTCACGCGCAACTACCAGAACGAAGCGTCCTACAACGAGAAGAACAACGGCTTCGCCCTGCGCATGGGCTATCCGCTGTCCGACCGCCTGCGCCAGCGCCTGTACTACCAGCTGCAGGGCACCACCATCTCCAACGTGCCGACCGCCGCGTCGATCTACGTGCAGGAGCAGGTCGGCAGCCGCGTGACGTCGCTGGTCGGCCAGGAGATCACCTACGACGCCCGCAACAGCCGCCTCGACCCGACCGAGGGCTTTTTCGTGCGCGTGCAGACCGACGCCGCGGGCCTGGGCGGTGCGGCGCGCTACCTGCGCACCAAGATCGGCGGCGGCGTCTACATCCCGGTGTTCAGCAACGACTGGGTGCTGAGCACCTCGGCGGAGATCGGCTACATCGTCGGCCTGGGCAAGGACGTGGCGCTGAACGACCGCTTCTTCATCGGCGGCGACACGCTGCGCGGCTTCCGGACCGCCGGCATCGGCCCGCGCGACCTGCGCACCAGCGACGCGCTCGGTGGCAAGGAGTACGCGCGCGGCAGCGTCGAGATGAGCTTCCCGCTCGGCCTGCCGGAGGATTTCGGCATCAAGGGCTACGGCTTCACCGACGTCGGCACGCTGGCCAAGAGCGGCATCTCCGGCGATCCGAAGGTGGCGGACGAGCGCTCGCTGCGCCTGTCGGTCGGCACCGGCGTGTCGTGGAAGTCGCCGTTCGGCCCGATCCGTGTTGACTTTGCCATCCCGATCCTCAAGGAAAGCTACGATCGGAAGGAAATCTTCCGCTTCAGCTTCGGAACCAGGTTCTAACGATGCATTTCCAGAACATTCGCGCGATTGCCGGTGCCGTGGCGCTGACCGCCGCCGCGCTCCTGCCTCTCCAGGCCAACGCGCAGCAGAAGCCGGCGGCGCAGCCCGCGCCGGCGGCTCCCGCCGCCGCTCCGGCGCAGCCGGCCGGCAACAAGGGTGAGCCGCTGAAGGCGCCGGTGGTGGCCGTCGTCGACGTCCAGCGCATCATGCAGGAGTCCTCGGCCTCCAAGGGCATCCAGAAGGCCATCGAGTCGCAGCGCGATTCGTACCAGAAGGAGATCCAGACCCTCGAGGACAAGCTCCAGAACGCCGAGAACGAACTGCGCAAGCAGCAGACCGTGCTGGCGCCGGACGCCTTCGCGGCCAAGCGCCGCGACTTCGAGAAGCAGGTCGCCGATGTGCAGCGCACCGTGCAGGAGCGCAAGCGCACGCTGGACACGGCGTTCAACGACGCCATGACCCACGTGCAGAAGACGATGCTCGACATCGTCCAGGACATCGCGGACGAGCGCGGCGCCAACGTGGTGATCCCGCGCAACCTGCTGGTCCTGTTCGCCAGCAACCTGGACGTCACGGAATCCGTCCTGGAGCGGTTGAACAAGCAGCTGCCCCAGGTGGCGGTGACCATTCCGAAAAAGTGACGCGGCGCCGCCGGGTGACCGGCGGGTTGCGATTGATACGCCGCGGGAAATGGGGCACAAACGGCCCCATCTCCCGCTGAAGGCGGTTGTGAAGGCCCGCCGCGGGCGGCAAAGGAAAAACGGAAGACCGGCGATGGAAGCGACGGCGGACAGCAACAACACGGTGCCCGATCTCGATGTGATGCGGATCATGCAGATGATTCCGCACCGCTACCCGATGCTGATGATCGAGAAGGTTGTCGACATCACGCTGGGCGAGAGTGCGACCGGCATCAAGAACGTCTCGATCAACGAGCCGTTCTTCGCCGGCCATTTCCCCACGCGTCCGGTGATGCCGGGCGTGCTGATCATTGAGGCGATGGCGCAGACCGCCGCCGTGCTGGTCGTCTCCACCCTGGGCGCGAACGCCGAGGGCAAGCTGGTCTACTTCATGACCATCGACGAGGCGCGCTTCCGCAAGCCGGTGATGCCGGGCGACACGCTCCACATCCATGTGACCAAGCAGCGCCACCGCGGCAACGTCTGGAAGTTCCAGGGCGAGGCCAAGGTGAACGGCGTGCTGGTCGCCGAAGCCATCTATTCCGCCATGATTCTGGACGAGAAATGACCGTCTCGATCCACCCAAGCGCCGTCGTCGATCCCGCCGCCAAGCTTGGCGAGGGGGTCGCCGTCGGCCCGTTCTGCGTTGTCGGTCCGAACGTCGAGCTCGGCGACCGGGTGCGCCTGCACTCCCACGTCGTGGTCGAGGGGCGCACCAAGGTCGGCGAAGGGACGGAGATCTTCCCGTTCGCCTCGATCGGCCACCAGCCGCAGGACCTGAAGTACCATGGCGAGCCGTCCGAGCTGATCATCGGCGCGTTCAACAAGATCCGCGAGAACGTCACCATGAACCCGGGCACCGAGGGCGGCGGCATGCTGACCCGCGTCGGTGACCACGGCCTGTTCATGATGGGCGCGCACGTGGCGCACGACTGCGTCGTCGGCAGCCACGTCATCCTCGCCAACAACGCGACGCTCGCCGGGCACGTGCACGTCGGGGATTACGCCATCCTCGGCGGCCTGTCGGCGGTGCACCAGTTCGTCCGCATCGGCGCGCACGCCATGATCGGCGGCATGTCCGGCGTGGAGAACGACGTCATCCCCTACGGTCTCGTCATGGGCGAGCGGGCCCGGCTGGCCGGGCTGAACCTGGTCGGGCTGGAGCGCCGCGGCTTCACCAAGGAGCAGGTCCGGGCGCTCCGCGCCGCCTACAAGATGCTCTTCGCTCCGGCCGGCGACACGTTCGCCGCGCGCCTGGACGAGGTCACCAAGGAGTACGAGGGCGACGCCCTGGTGAGCGAGATTCTCGGTTTCATCAAGGACAAGGCGTCGCGTCCGCTCCTGCAGCCGCGCATGGAGAATGGCGCCTAAGCTCGGCATCCTCGCCGGCGGCGGGGAGATTCCGGCCCGCCTCGCCGCCGCGGTGCAGGGGGCGGGCCGCGAGGTCTTCGTCGTCGCCTTCGAAGGGCAGACCGACGCGGCCACCGTCCAGGGCCTGCCGCACCTGTGGAGCCGCCTGGGCGCCGCCGGCAGCATCATCGAGCGCCTGCGCGCCGAAGGCGTCGGCGACCTCGTGTTCGCCGGACCGGTGCGCCGTCCTTCCCTCGCCGAACTGATGCCGGACTGGCGGACCACGCGCTTCTTCATGCGCGTCGGCACCCGCGCGCTCGGCGACGACGGCCTGCTGCGCGCGGTGGCGCGCGAACTGGAGGACGAGGGCTTTCGCGTCCTCGGCCTGCACGACTTCCTCGGCGAACTGCTGACCAAGCCCGGTCCCGCCGGAGCGCGGCTGCCGGACGAGCAGGCGCAGGCCGACATCGCGCGCGGCATCGAGGTGGCGCAGGGCCTGGGACGCCTGGACGTCGGACAGGGCTGCGTGGTGCAGCAGGGCATCGTGCTGGCGGTGGAGGCCATCGAGGGCACCGACGCCATGCTGGAGCGCGCCGGCCCGCTGCGCCGGCCGGGCGGCGGCGGTGTGCTGGTGAAGGTGCGCAAGCCGCAGCAGGACGGCCGGCTCGACCTGCCGACCATCGGCACCACCACTGTGGAGAAGGCGGCGGCTGCGGGTCTCGCCGGCATCGCCGTGCAGGCCGGCGGCAGCCTGACCGTGGACCGCGAGGCGGTTGGGAGGCTGGCCGACCGGCTCGGCCTGTTCGTGGTGGGCATCGAGATTCCCGCCCAGGAAAGCGAAGAATGATAGATCAAGGCCCGCTGCTGTTCCTGATCGCCGGCGAACCGTCCGGCGACGTGCTGGGCGCGCGGCTGATGGCGGCGCTGAAACGGCTGACCGGCGGCAAGGTGCGCTTTGCCGGCATCGGCGGCGAGCGCATGGCGGCGGAGGGCTTGCACACCCTGGTGCCGCAGTCCGAACTGGCGCTGTTCGGCGTGTTCGAGTTGCTGCCGCACCTGCCGAACCTGATGCGCCGCATGGACCAGACGGTGGCGGAGATCGTCCGGCTGAAACCCGACGCGGTGGTCGGCATCGACTCGCCGGGCTTCACCGTGCGCGTGGCCAAGCGCGTGCGCAAGGCGGCGCCGGCGATTCCGTTGATCCACTACGTGGCGCCCACGGTCTGGGCCTGGAAGCCGAAGCGGGCCAGGAAATACGCGGAGATCTACGACCACCTGCTGGTGCTGCTGCCCTTCGAGCCGCCCTACTTCGAGCGGGAAGGCTTGCCCTGCACCTTCGTCGGCCACTCGGTGGTGGAGAGCGGCGCCGGGCACGGCGACGCCGCGCGCTTCCGCACGGCGCACGGCATCAGCCCGGCCAAGCACATCCTCACCGTCCTGCCCGGCAGCCGCCGCAGCGAGGTGAACCGCCTGCTGCCGGTCTTCCGCGACACGGTGGAGCGCCTGCTGCCCACCCACCCCGGTCTGGTGGTGGTGGTGCCGACGGTGGCGACGGTGCGCGACACGGTGGGGCCGGCGGTGAGCAACTGGCCGGTGCCGGTCATCGTCGTCGAGGGGGACGAGGCGAAGTACGACGCCTTCGCGGCGTCGGAAGTGGCGCTGGCGGCGTCCGGCACGGTGGCGCTGGAACTGGCGCTGTCGGGGCTGCCGGCGGTGATCGCCTATCGGCTGGGACGGCTGACGGTGGCGCTGTACCGCCGGTTGATCAAGGTGAAGTACGTCAACCTCGTCAACCTGATGCTCAACCGCATGCTGGTGCCGGAACTGCTGCAGGAGGACTGCCGGCCGGACAAGCTGGCGGCGGCGGTCGGCCGGCTGCTCGACGATCCGGCGGCGCGGCGCGTGCAGATCGAGGGCGTGGCGGAGGTGGCGCAATGGCTGGGCGCCGGCTCGCAAGCCCCGCCCAGCGAGCGGGCCGCCCATGCCGTCTTGGGTGTGGTCGCCCGGGGCGCACGCCCCAGATAATGGGCTGACCAAAAGCAGGGAGAGGGTTCCATGAGCCAGTATCGGCTTCTGCACACGATGCTGCGCGTGTTCGACCTGGACAAGTCGCTGGACTTCTACACGCGGCTGCTGGGCATGAAGCTGCTGCGCAAGACCGACTATGAGGGCGGCCGCTTCACGCTGGCCTTCGTCGGCTACGGCGAGGAGTCGGACACCGCGGTCATCGAGCTGACCCACAACTGGGACCAGGCCGAGCCCTACACCGTCGGCAGCGGCTACGGCCACATCGCCATCGGCGTCCCGGACATCTACGGCACCTGCGAGACGCTGCGCGCCGAGGGTGCGAAGATCACCCGCGAGCCCGGCCCGATGAAGCACGGCAGCACCGTCATCGCCTTCATCGAGGACCCGGACGGCTACAAGATCGAGCTGATCGAGCGGAAGTGACCGGACCCCGTCTGCGATGACCGATCTCGCCATCGCGCAAGGCCCGTCGCCGTGGCGGCGGGCCTTCGTGCTCAGCCTTCCCATCCTTGCCGGCTATGTACCGATCGGCATCGCGTTCGGCGTGCTGTGGGTGCAGCAGGGACTCGACCCGCTCGGCGCGCCGCTGCTGGGCGTCGTCGTGTACGCCGGGGCGGCGCAGTTCATGGCGGCCGGCATGCTGGCGGCCGGGCAGGGGCCGCTGGAGATCGCCCTGGCGACCCTGGTGCTGAACGCCCGCCACGCGGTTTACGGCTTGGCGTTCCTGGAGCGCCTGCCACGCTGGAGCGCCGCCAAGGCTTATTTCGCCTTCGCCCTGACCGACGAGACCTACGCCGTCCTGACGGCCACTCCGGCGGCGGAGCGCGACCCCGGGCTGCTCTGGCGCGTGGCGCTGCTGAACCAGGGCTACTGGGTGGCGGGCTGCGCCATCGGCGCGGCGGCCGGCGGGCTGGTGTCGGGCGGCACCCAGGGGCTCGACTTCGCGCTGACGGCGCTGTTCATCGTGCTGCTGCTCGAACAGGTGCGCAGTCTGCGCAAGGGAGTTGCGGCCGCGGTCGGCGGCGCGGTGGCGCTTGCCGGGGTTCTGGTTTTCGGGACCGCCAACACGCTGCTGCCGGTGCTGGCCGCGGCCCTCGCCGCGGTGGCGCTGGTCGATCGGCGGAGCGGCGCATGGTGAGCCAGGGCGTCGTCGTTGCCGCCGTGCTGATGGGCGTGGCCACCGCCGGCGTGCGCCTCCTGCCGTTCCTGCTCGGCGATCGGTTGAGCGATCCGGCGTTGCGCCGCCTGTTCGCTGACCTGTTTCCGCCCGCCGTTCTGGCGGTGCTGATCGCCTACATGGCGGTGGGCGGCGAGGCTCCGGCCAGCGTGCAGGTGGCCCAGGCCGCCGGGGCGGCGGTCACCGCCGCGGCCCACCTCGCGCTGCGCAACCTGCTGGTCTCCGTTGCCTCGGGAACCGCGGTGTGCATGCTGGTCCAGAACCTCTGGCTGGCCTGATCGGGCCTCACAGCGGCTTGTAGAACACCACGGTCGCGTGGCGGCTGCCGTCCGCCTCCACGGTGTAGCCGGGAATGCGACCGACCTCGATCCAGCCGGCGCCGAGGTAGAGCGGCACCGCCTCCCGGCCTTCCAGGGTGTCGAGCACCAGCAGCGTGCGACCGAGGGCGCGGGCGCGCTCCTCGGCGGCGGCGAGCAGGCGGCGGCCCAGGCCGCGGCGGCGATGCGCGGAGTGCACCAGCAGCTTCTGCACCTCGGCGCGGTGTGGGCCGTTCTGCTTCGGGCAGAGGGCAAGCTGCACAGTGCCCACGAGTTCGCCGTCGTCGTTGCCGGCGGCCAGCAGCACCGTGGCGCCGCTCTTCACCTGTTCGGCCACCCCGGCCCAGTAGGCGGCGTTCGCCGGCGCACCGAGCGGCGGGTGGAAGCCCACCGAGGCGCCGCCGTTGACGCTGTCTTCGAGAAGCGCCCAAAGTCCGGCGAGCACCCGCGGGTCATCCAGGCTGCGGATCTCGGTGATGGTCATCGTGGTCTTCCCGATGGTTCGCATGCGCTGAGCGTGCCGCCGCGCCCAGTGCCGCGCAATTGACTTCGGCGTTCACGGGTGTGAGGATTTCTCACAGCGACCGCCTTGCTCCGCCATGCCGCGCCTTCCCTTCACCGCACTCGCCGCCTTCGAGGCCGCCGCCCGCCACGGCAGCATGACGCGCGCCGCCGACGAGCTCGGGCTCACCCACGGAGCCATCAGCCGGCAGGTCGGCGACCTGGAAAAGCGGGTCGGCGTGCTGCTGTTCGAGCGCACGCCGAAGGGGCTGGTCCTCACCGGCGCCGGACGCGATCTGGCGCGCGCCTGCACGGCCGGCTTCGGCCGGGTGAACGAGAGCTGGGACCGCGTCGCCAGCGGCGGTCCGCAGCGGCTGCGCATCGCGGCGCCCGCGGCGTGGTCGGCGTTGTGGCTGGTGCCGCGGCTGGGGCGTTTCCTGGCCGGCTGGCCGGGCCTGCGGCTGGACATCGAGGCCGGCAACCTCGACCGCCCGGCCGAGGCGGAAGCCGGCTGGGCGGTGATCCGCTACGTGCGCGGCGGCGACGGCATGCCCGAGGGAACCACGCTGTCGGAGGAGCCTCTGTTCCCGGTGTGCGCGCCGGCCTTGTGCGATGGGCTTCGGGGGCCGGCGGACCTGGCGCGGCAGACGCTGCTGCACTTCCGTGATTCGCCGGACTGGAGCCTGTGGCGCGCCGCGACCGGGGCGGAGGGAATCGACACCGCGCAAGGGCTGAGCTTCTCGGATTCCGTAATGGTGATGCAGGCGGCCATGGCCGGGGCGGGGGTTGCGCTCGGCCGGCCGACGCTGGTGCTGGACGCGCTGGCGGCGGGGCGGCTGGTCTGCCCCTTCGGTCCGGCCGTGCCGATCGGCGACCGCTACGTGCTGACCGCGCCGGCCGAGGGGCAGGGGCGGCGGATGCTGCGCGCCTTCCGCGCGTGGTTGATCGACGAGAGCGCAGCCGACCGGAAGCGATTTGCCAAGCTTGGCGTCGCCCGCTGAACGCCCGCTCTGGCGTGCGTCCCGCATTCGTGTTCTCATCCGATATCGGATGAATAGAGAGGGGAACACACCGCATGCTGCGCCTGTACGACTTCCTGCCCTCCGGCAACGGCTACAAGTGCCGGCTGATGCTGCACAAGCTCGGCGTTCCGTACGAGCGGGTGGGCCTGGACATCGACCGCGCCGAGACGCGCACGCCGGAGTTCCTCGCCAAGAACCCGAACGGCCGCATTCCGGCGCTGGAACTGGAGGACGGCACCGTCCTTCCCGAATCGAACGCCATCATCTGGTATCTCGCGGAGGGATCGCGCTACCTGCCGGACGACCGGCTGGGGCGTGCGCAGGCGCTGCAGTGGATGTTCTTCGAGCAGTACAGCCATGAGCCCAACGTGGCGACCGTACGCTACTGGATCACCCACAACATCGAGATGACGCCGGAGCGTACGCTGGCGCTGCCGGCCAAGCGGAAGCTGGGGTACGACGCGCTGCGGGTGATGGAAGGGCAACTGGAAGGGCGCGACTTCTTCGTTGGGAGCCGGCTCAGCGTCGCCGACATCGCGCTGTACGCGTACACCCACGTGGCGCACGAGGGCGGGTTCGATCTTTCGGACTTTCGAAACGTACGGGCATGGCTGGGTCGCGTGGCGGCCGATGCGCCGCACATCCCGATCACCCAAGGCTAAACAGCGGGGGGTGATCGTCAGACCAGGGTGAGGAAGCCCACCGCGACCGCGATCAGCGCGAACAGCCCATAACGCAACAGCCGCCGCGAAAGCGGCGGCGTGTTGTCGTTGGCGACGGGGTGCACCAGACGGGCCCGCCGCACCGGGACGATGAACGCGGCCGGAGACGGGGTGGCGCCGTCGGCGCCACCCGATCCGAACCGGGCTGTCGGCCGGTTAGCCACGCTGCGCCAGCGGGATGAACGGGCGCTTGGCCTCGCCCTGGTAGAGCTGACGCGGACGGCCGATCTTCTGCTGCGGGTCCTCGATCATCTCCTTCCACTGCGAGATCCAGCCGACGGTGCGCGCCACCGCGAACAGCACGGTGAACATGCTGGTCGGGAAGCCCATCGCCTTCAGGATGATACCCGAGTAGAAGTCGACGTTCGGGTACAGCTTCTTCTCGACGAAGTACGGATCCTCGAGCGCGATCTTCTCGAGTTCCATGGCGATGTCGAGCAGCGGCTCGTTCTTGATGCCCAGTTCGCTGAGCACCTCGTGGCAGGTGGCGCGCATGACCTGGGCGCGCGGGTCGTAGTTCTTATAGACCCGGTGGCCGAAGCCCATCAGGCGGAAGTTGTCGTTCTTGTCCTTGGCGCGGCGGACGATCTCCGGGATGCGATCGACGGAGCCGATCTCCTCGAGCATCTTCAGCACCGCCTCGTTGGCGCCGCCGTGCGCCGGGCCCCACAGCGAGGCGATGCCGGCGGCGATGCAGGCGAACGGGTTGGCGCCCGACGAACCGGCGAGGCGGACGGTCGAGGTCGACGCGTTCTGCTCGTGGTCGGCGTGCAGGATGAAGATCTTGTCCATGGCCTTGGACAGGACCGGGTTGACCTTGTACGGCTCGCACGGCGTGCCGAAGGTCATGTACAGGAAGTTCTCCGCGTACGACAGGTCGTTGCGCGGGTACATGAAGGGCTGGCCGGTCGAGTACTTGTACGCCATCGCCGCGATCGTCGGGAGCTTGGCGATCAGGCGGTGCGACGAGATCATCCGATGGTACGGATCGTCGATGTCGATCGAGTCATGGTAGAAGGCCGAGAGCGCGCCGGTCACGCCGCACATCACCGCCATCGGGTGCGCGTCGCGGCGGAAGCCGCTGAAGAAGCGGGTCAGCTGCTCGTGCACCATCGAGTGACGGCGCAGGATGTTCTCGAAGTCCTCCTTCTCCTTCACGTTCGGCAGATGGCCGTTGAGGAGGAGGTAGCAGACCTCGGGGAAGGTGGAGTTCTCGGCCAGTTCGTCGATGGCATAGCCGCGGTGAAGGAGAACACCTTCGTCGCCGTCGATGTAGGTGAGCGAGGATTCACAGCTGCCGGTGGAGGTGAAGCCCGGATCGTAGGTGAAGTAGCCGGTCTCGGCGTACAGCTTGCGGATGTCGATCACGCTGGGCCCGATGGCGCCGTGCAGCACGGGCAGGGTGACCTGCTTGCCCGTGCGGTTGTCGATCAAAGTGACGGTGTCCGCGGTCTGAGTCATCTCGGCACGTCCTTATTATGAGTGGGGGCGTTTCCTGCCCGTTCGAATCGGCGCAGCATAGTTCCGCGTGCGCCGGATATCAACGCATGGAAATTAGCGTCTTGTGCGCTGCGATGAATCCGCCAGCCGCGCCAGAGTCTCCTCGCGGCCCAGCAGTTCGGCGACCTCGAAGACCGGCGGCGACACCGTTGACCCGGTCAGCGCGGCGCGCAGCGGTTGCGCCACCTTGCCCAGCTTTTCGCCCTTCTCCTCGGCGAACGCGCGCACCCGCGCCTCGAGCGCCGCGGCGGTCCACTCGGTCTCGGCGCCGAACAGCGACGACAGCTCGGTCAGCAGAGCGCCGGCGGCCGCGTCCAGCAGGGCCGCGGCCTTGTCGTCGACGGGCAGCGGGCGCGGCGTGACGTAGAACTTGGCGCTCTGGGCGAGGTCGACCAGTGTCCGGGCGCGCTGCTTCAGGCCGTTCATGGCGCGGGTCAGCACGGCACGGTGCGCGTCGGTGAGCGCGACGCCCAGGTCCGCCTCAAGGCGCGGGGCGATCAGGCCGACCAGCCGGGCGTCGTCGGCTTGGCGCAGGTAGTGCGCGTTCAGGCTCTCCAGCTTGGCGAAGTCGAAGCGCGAGGCGGAGCGGCCGATGCCCTCCAGCGTGAACCACTCGATGGCCTGCTCGGTCGAGATGATCTCGTCATCGCCATGCGCCCAGCCCAGGCGCAGCAGGTAGTTGCGGATCGCCTCCGGCAGGTAGCCCATGTCGCGGTAGGCATCGACGCCCAGCGCGCCGTGCCGCTTCGACAGCTTGGCGCCGTCCGGGCCATGGATGAGGGGGATGTGCGCGAACTCCGGCAGGTCCCAGCCCATGGCCTTGTAGATCTGGATCTGCCGGAAGGTGTTGGTCAGGTGGTCGTCGCCGCGCACCACGTGGGTGACGTTCATGTCGTGGTCGTCCACCACCACGGCCAGCAGGTAGGTCGGCGTGCCGTCGGCGCGCAGCAGGATCAGGTCGTCGAGCTGCTGGTTCTGCACCCGCACCTCGCCCTGCACGTGGTCGTTCAGCACCGTCTCGCCGGTCTGCGGCGCCTTCAGGCGAATCACCGGTGCGACGCCGGCCGGCGCCTCGGACGGGTCGCGATCGCGCCAGCGGCCGTCGTAGCGCATCGGCTGCCCCGCCGCCTTCTGCGCCGCCCGCATCTCCTCCAGCTCCTCGGGGCTGCAGTAGCAGTGGTAGGCCTTGCCCTCGGCCAGCATCCGCTTCGCCACCTCGGCGTGGCGGTCCTTGCGGTCGAACTGCGAGACGGCGTCGCCATCCCAATCCAGACCCAGCCAGGTCAGG
Organism: Azospirillum sp.; assembly: GCF_050789165.1. Taxonomy (NCBI): domain Bacteria; kingdom Pseudomonadati; phylum Pseudomonadota; class Alphaproteobacteria; order Rhodospirillales; family Azospirillaceae; genus Azospirillum; species Azospirillum sp. The sequence continues at coordinate 24,304 of NZ_JBOZRT010000105.1, read as the reverse complement.
CCGTCCAGGATGGCCTCCACCGCCGCCTGCGTGGAGCGCGCGCGGTCGGTGTCCTCGATGCGCAGCAGGAAGGTGCCGCCGTGGTGCTTGGCGAACAGCCAGTTGAACAGCGCCGTGCGGGCACCGCCGATGTGGAGAAAGCCGGTGGGGGAGGGCGCGAAGCGGGTGACGACGCTCATCGGTGACTCAATTCTTCTGTGTGGCGCGTGTACACTGGTGCGGTGGTTTAACACATTCGGCGGCTTCGTGGAGGGGCCTTCCATGCAGCCGTGGTGTGCGGCGCGGTGACCGACGGCCTGTTCGACGACGACTCCCCTCTCGATGCGGCGCCGCCGGTGGAGCGGGGGCCGCTCGGCCGCGCGCTGGCGTGGTTGGGCGAGCGGCTGGGCGAGGAGCGCGACCGCTGGTTCCTGTGGACCCCGGTCGGCACCGGCTGCGGCGTGGCGGCGTACTTCGCGCTGCCGCTGGAACCGCCGGCGTGGGCGGGGGCCGCGGCGGTCGCCATGGCGTTGGCGTTGGCGTGGCCGGCGCGGCGACGGCCGGTCGGGCTGGCGGCGGCGCTGACCCTGCTGGCGCTGGCGGTCGGGTTCGGAGCGGCGCAGCTGCGGACCGCACTGGTGATGGAGCCGATGCTGCGCAAGCCGGTCGGGCCGGCGCTGGTGACCGGCCGCGTCGAGATCATCGAGCGCCTGCCGGACGGCGCCCGGCTGGTCCTGCGCGAGGTCAGCGTCGAGCGGCTGGCGCCGGATGCCACGCCGGGGCGCGTGCGGGTGCGGCTGTCGGGGCGGCTGGCGGTGCCGGAGGCGGGGAGCGTGGTGCGGCTGCGCGCGATGCTCAACCCGCCGCCGGCGCCGCCGGCACCGGGAGCCTTCGATTTCCAGCGCAACGCCTTCTTCGACGGCATCGGCGCCACCGGATTCGCCCTGAGCGGCCCGGAGCCCGTGGAAGCGCCGCCGCCCGGCGCATGGCGGCGGCTGATGACCGCGGTCGAGCGCGTGCGCGAGCGGATCTTCGACGCCTGCCGGGCGGCGCTGCCCACCGCCGAGGCGACCATCGCGGCGGCCTTGCTGAACGGCGAGCAGACCGGCATCCCGAAACCGGTGATGGACGACATGCGGATGAGCGGGCTGGCGCACCTGCTGTCGGTGTCCGGGCTGCACGTGGCGCTGGTCGCCGGGCTGGTGTTCGGGGCGCTGCGCGCGATCCTGGCGCTGGTCGAGCCGTTGGCGCTGCGCTGGCCGATCAAGAAGATCGCCGCGGTCGGCGGCATCCTGGCGGCGGCGGGGTACCTGCTGGCGGTGGGGCCGCAGGTGCCGATGCTGCGCTCGGTGCTGATGACGGCCATGGTGATGGTCGCCATCCTGGCCGACCGCACCACCATGAGCATGCGCGTCATCGCCTTCGCCGGCATGGCGGTGCTGCTGGTGCTGCCGGAGGGCATGCTGGGGCCGAGCTTCCAGATGTCGTTCGGGGCGGTGCTGGCGCTGATCGCGGCGTACGAGGCGATCACGCCGCGGCTGGCGGCGTGGCGGCTGGGGGTGGGGTGGTTCGGTAAGGCGGCGCTGTACTTCCTGGGCATCGCGCTGTCCTCGGTGATCGCCACGCTGGCGACGACGCCGTTCTCGCTGTTCCATTTCCAGCAGGTCGCGCTGTACGGCGTGCTGTCGAACATGCTCGCGGTGCCGGTGACCTCGTTCTGGGTCATGCCCTGGGGCATCCTGACCTACGTGCTGCTGCCGCTGGGCTGGGAGCAGCCGGCGCTGGTCGCCATGGGGTGGGGGGTGAGCGTGGTGATCTGGACCGCGCACGCCACCGCGTCGCTGCCCGGCGCCTCGCTGCTGGTGCCGGCGATGCCGCAGGCGGGGCTGGTCGCCATCGTGCTGGGCGGGCTGTGGCTGGCGCTGTGGAGCGGGCGCTGGCGGCTGTGGGGGCTGCTGCCGGTGCTGGCCGGGCTGGCGTCGCCGGCGCTGACGGAGCGGCCGGACGTGCTTGTGGCGGGCGACGGCAAGCTGCTGGCGGTGCGGGCGGCGGACGGACGGCTCAGCCTGTCCACCGACACCGCGGCGCGCTTCACCGCCACCGCGTGGCTGCGGCGCGACGGCCTGGACACGGCGGCGCCGCCGTGGCCGAAGCCGGGGCGCAGCGCCGACGGGCGGCTGGCCTGCGACGCGCTGGGGTGCGTCTATCGCAAGGACGGCCGCACGGTCGCCCTGTCCCGCAACGCCGAGGCGCAGGCGGAGGACTGCGCGCTGGCCGATGCGATGGTCAGCCTGGAGCCGGCACGGCACTGCCGCGCGCCGGTGGTGGTCGACCTGTGGGCGCTGCGGCGCGGCGGAACGCACGCGCTGTACCTGACGCCGGGCGGCGTGCGGGTGGAGAGCGTGCGCGACCGGCGCGGGCAACGGCCGTGGACCGTGCCCTGACGTCGCCCGGCTTGCGGGCGTCCCGTCTCATGAGGGGGGCGCCGGTCGTGACGGAGGGCGAATGGAACACCGTGAAACACCATGGAACAGTGTGCGGGGGGTGTTCAGTTCGCCCTTCGATCAGTACTTGCGGAACAGCCCCACCAGCTTGCCCTGCACGCGCACCCGGTCGGCGCCGAAGATGCGCGTCTCGTAGGCGGCGTTGGCGGGTTCCAGCGCGATGGTGTTGCCCTTGCGGCGCAGGCGCTTCAGCGTCACCTCGCCGTCGTCCACCAGGGCGACGACGATGGCGCCGTTCTCGGCGGTCTCGCAGCGCTGGATCACCACGGTGTCGCCGTCGAGGATGCCGGCCTCGACCATCGAGTCGCCGGCGACCTCCAGCGCGTAGTGCTCGCCGGACGCCAGCATGGTGGCGGGGACATCCACGGTGTTGGAATTGTCGCGCAGCGCCTCGATCGGCGTGCCGGCGGCGATGCGGCCGTAGAGGGGAAGCTGCACCGTCTCCGCCGCCGCGACGGCGACGTCGCGGCCGGGCAGGGCGCCGGAGAAGTCGCCCTTGATGACGTTGGGCTGGAACTTGGCGCGCGGCGGCCGGGCGCCGCCGCGGGTCTCCAGGCCCTCGGGCAGCTTCAGCACCTCCAGCGCGCGGGCGCGGTGGGGCAGGCGGCGGATGAACCCGCGCTCCTCCAGGCCGGTGATCAGGCGGTGGATGCCCGACTTCGACTTGAGGTTCAGCGCGTCCTTCATCTCGTCGAACGAGGGCGAGACGCCGCCCTGGCTCAGTCGCTCGTTGATGAAGAGCAGCAACTCGTGCTGCTTACGAGTGAGCATATGTGCCTCCCGGCGAGCGCCGCGCTGGATCTTGGGAACAAAAGCAAAACATCCACTAGATGTTCTAGTTTGGTTCCTGGACGGCGTCAAGGGGCGATGCACATCATTTTACAGGTTCAGGCAGCCTTCGGCGAGAGGGATGATGTCCACCCGGTCGCCGGGCTCGGCCGGCGGCGACCCCGGTTCGCGGACGATCAGCGCGTCGGCGCGGGCGAGGCGCGAGGTCATGGCCGTGTCCTGCTTGGCGAACGGCGTGGCGACCGACTCGCCGGCGTCGGTGTAGGCCAGCGTCGCCCGCACGAAATCGGCGCGGGAGTCGCAGGCGGGCAGTGGAGAGGCCAGGCGGGCGACGTGCCGGCGGGTGTCCGGCGCCATGCCCTGGAGCGCCTGGAGCGCCGGCTTGAGGAACAACACGGCGCACACCGCGCCGGACACGGGGTTGCCGGGCAGGCCGAGCAGACGGACGGTGCCGAAGCGGCCGAACATTACCGCCTTGCCGGGCTTCATGGCGACCGAGTCAAACTCCAGCGTTCCGCCGAGGACCCTGCGGACATGGTCGTAGTCGCCCTTGGAGGCGCCGCCGGCGGTCACCAGCAGGTCGAACCCGTCGGCCGCCGCAGCCAGCGCGGCCAGCGACTCCGCGGTGTCGCGGGCGACTCCGAGGTTGCTGGCCACGCCGCCCTGGGTGGTCACCAGCGCGCACAGGCCGAAGGCGTTGGAACTGACGATCTGGCCGGGGCCGAGCGGTTCGCCGGGCAGCCGCACCTCGTCGCCGGTGGCGAGCACGGCGACGCGCGGGCGGCGGTGCACCCTCAGCCAGGGCACGTTGGCGGCGGCGGCCAGCGCCACGTCGCGGCTGGTCAGCCGGCGGCCGGCGGGCAGGACCGCCTCGCCCTCGCTGAAGTCCAGGCCGGCGGGGCGGACGAACTTGCCGGGACGGGGGGAGACCGGGACGCGGACGGTGGCCGCGTCGGCGGTGCAGTCCTCCTGCATCACCACGGCGTCGGCGCCTTCGGGCAGGGGCGCGCCGGTGAAGATGCGGACGGCGTGACCGGCCCCGAGGGCGCCGCCGAAGCCATGCCCGGCGGAGGCCTCGCCAGCACGGGCCAGGGTGACGGGGGACGCGGGCGTGGCGTTGGCGAGGTCGGCGGAGCGCACCGCCCAGCCGTCCATCATCGCCGCGGCGAAGGGCGGCTGCGTCAGGCGGGCGGTCACCGGTTCGGCCAGCACGCGGCCGAGCGCGTCGGTCAGCGCCACCGTCTCGGCCGGCAACGGCCGGCAGGCGGCGAGGATGCGCGCGCGGGCCTCGGCGACGGAGATCATGCGCCGACGGTTCCCCAGTCGCCGCTCTTGCCGCCGGCCTTGTGGACGAGGCGGACCTCGGTGATGGTCATGCCGCGGTCCACCGCCTTGCACATATCGTAGACGGTGAGCGCCGCGACGGAGACGGCGGTCAGCGCCTCCATCTCCACGCCGGTCTGGCCCTTCAGCTTGCAGGTGGCGGTGATGTCCACGGCGTTGCGCGCCGGATCGACGGTCAGGTCCACCTTGACCGAGGTCAGCATCAGCGGGTGGCAGAGCGGGATCAGGTCCGGCGTGCGCTTGGCGCCCATGATGCCGGCCAGCCGCGCCACGGAGAGCACGTCGCCCTTCTTGACGCCGCCCTCCATGATGAGCCTGAGGGTCTCCGGCTGCATGAGCACCGAGCCGCGGGCGGTGGCCGTGCGCTCCGTCTCCGCCTTGTCGGAGACGTCGACCATCACGGCGCGGCCTTCGGAATCGAAATGGGTGAAGCCGGACATGGGCGGATCCCCTTATTGCGCCAGAAGCGCCTGGGTGGCGGCGGTGACGTCGTCCTGCCGCATCAGCGATTCGCCGACCAGGAAGCAGCGGGCGCCGACGCCGGCCATGCGCGTCAGGTCGGCCGGGCCGTACAGGCCGCTCTCGGCGACCAGCGTGCGGCCGGGCGGGACGTGCGGCGCCAGCTCCTCCGTCGTCGCAAGATCGATCGACAAGGTCTTGAGATTGCGGTTGTTCACGCCGACCAGCGGAGTCTTCAGCAGCAGCGCCCGGTCGAGTTCCTCGCGGTTGTGCACCTCGACCAGCACGTCGAGGCCCCAGGCGATGGCCTCCTCCTCCAGCTCCGCCGCCCGGGCGTCGTCGAGCGCCGCCATGATCAGCAGGATGCAGTCGGCGCCCAGCGCGCGGGCCTCGACCACCTGGTAAGGATCGAGCATGAAGTCCTTGCGCAGGACCGGCAGATCCACCGCGGCGCGGGCCGCCACCAAGTACTCGTCGCGGCCCTGGAAGTAGGGCTCGTCGGTCAGCACCGACAGGCAGGTGGCGCCGCCCGCCTTGTAGGCGCAGGCCAGCGACGGCGGGTCGAAATCGGCGCGGATCAGGCCCTTGGACGGGCTGGCCTTCTTGATCTCGGCGATCAGCCCCCAGCGGCCCGACTCCACGGTGCGGCGCAAAGCCGCCACGAAGCCGCGCGGCGGGAAGGCGGCGCGCGCCTCGGCCTCGACCACGGAGAGCGGGCGGGCGGCCTTGCAGGCGGCGACGTGGGCGCGCTTGTCGTCGCAGATGCGGGTGAGGACGTCACTCATTCTGCCGACACCGTCTCGTTGGTGACCGCGACGAGGCGTTGCAGCGTGGTGCGGGCCCCTCCGGAATCAATGGCATGGCGGGCGAGGCTGACGCCGGACTTCAGGTCCTCGGCCTTGCCGCCGACGATCAGGGCGGCGGCGGCGTTCAGCAGGACGATGTCGCGGTAGGCGCCCGGGGCGCCGTCGAACAGCGCGCGCATCGCCTCGGCGTTGACCTGGGCGTCACCGCCCTTGAGGTCGCTCGGGTTGGCGGGGAACAGGCCGGCGTCCTGCGGCGTCACCTCGAACACCGTCACCTCGCCGTTCTTCAGCTGCGCCACCGTGGTGGAGCCGGTGGTGGTGACCTCGTCGAGGCCCTGGCCGTGCACCACCCAGGCGGACTCGGAACCCAGGCGCTTCAGCACGTGCGCCAGCGGCTCCACCCACTGCGGCGAGAACACGCCGAGCAGCTGGCGCCTGGCGCCGGCCGGGTTGGACAGCGGCCCCAGCAGGTTGAACACGGTGCGCGTGCCCAGCTCGACCCGCGTCGGACCGACGTTGCGCATGGCGAGGTGGTGGCGCGGCGCCATCAGGAAGCCGATGTTGGCCTCCCACAGCGCCTTCTTTACCAGACCCATGTCGCAGTCGAGGTTGACGCCGAGCGCCGCCAGCACGTCGGCGGCGCCGGACTTCGACGACAGCGCACGGTTGCCGTGCTTGGCCACCGGCACGCCGCAGGCCGCCACCACCAGCGCCGCGGCGGTGGAGATGTTGTAGGTGCCGGCCCCGTCGCCGCCGGTGCCGCAGGTGTCCACCGTGCCCGGCGGCGGCTCGATGTGGATGGCCTTGGAGCGCATGATGCGGGCGGCGCCGGTGATCTCCTCCACCGTCTCGCCGCGCACCCGCAGCGCCATCAGGAAGCCGCCCATCTGCGACGGCGTGGCGTTGCCGGACATGATGGTGTCGAAGGCGAGTTCGGCCTCGGATTCGGACAGGCTGGTGCCGGTCGCCACCTTGGCGATGATCGCCTTCATGTCGGTGATGTCGCCGGCGGTGCTCATGCGGCGGTCTCCAGGCGGCGGGTGGTGGCCAGGAAGTTGTCGAGGATCGTGTGGCCGTGCTCGCTCTCGATGCTCTCCGGGTGGAACTGCACGCCGTGGATCGGCAGCTCGCGGTGCTGCAGCGCCATGATCAGGCCGTCGCCGCTCTCGCCGACGATCTCCAGGCACGACGGCAGCGTCTCGCGCTCGACCACCAGCGAGTGGTAGCGGGTGGCGCGGAACGGCGAGGGCAGGCCGCGCAGCACGCCGCGGCCGCCGTGCGTGATGCTGTCCACCTTGCCGTGCATCGGCACCGGCGCGCGCACCACCTTGCCGCCGAACGCCTGCCCGATGGCCTGGTGGCCGAGGCAGACGCCCATCAGCGGGATGCGGGCCGTCGCCGCCGCGTCGATCAGCGGCAGGCAGATGCCGGCCTTGTCCGGGTCGCACGGGCCGGGGGATAGCACGATGCCCTCGGGCCGGAGGTCCAGCGCGTCCTGCACGCTCAGCGCATCGTTGCGCCACACCCGCACGTCGGCGCCCAGCTCGCCCAGGTAATGGACGAGGTTGTACGTGAAGCTGTCGTAATTATCGATCAGGAGCAGCATGGCGGTGATCCGACGTATGGCGCGGGGGCGTTCCGGGCTCGTTCCCGGACGGTTACCCTAGCCGGCCGTGGGGGAGATTTCCAGCGTTGCGCCGCGCCCCGCGCCGATGCCACCTTGGGCGCCCATCACCGCTCGGAGGACCACGCCGCATGGCGGGCAAACGCAGAACTGTCCGTAAGGGGAGCGCCGCACGGCCCTTCCTGCTGGCGCTGGCCGCGGTGGCGGCGGTGTTCGGCGTGGGGCTGGCGGTGTCGCTGCTGACGGAGACGCCGAAGCCGGCGGTGACGGCGCGGGCGCCGGTGCCAGTGCCGGTGCCGCCAGTGCCGGTGCCGGTGCCCCCGCCCGCGCCGGTGGCGACCGCCGAGCCGGCGCCGGTCCTGCCCTACGAGGAGCCGGATCCCCCGGCCGTCGAGCCGCCGCCGCAGGTCGCCGTCCTGCCTCCGCCGCCGCCGCCGCCATCGGGCGCGCCGGCGCCGTGGCTGAAGAACGCCGTTTCGGCTCCGCCAAGCGCCGGGAAGCCGGTGATCGCCGTGGTGATCGACGACATGGGGCTGGACCGCAAGCGCTCGGCCCGCACGGTGAAGCTGCCGGCGCCGCTGACGCTGGCGTGGCTGCCCTACGCCCAGGAACTGCGCGAGCAGAGCAGGGCGGCGCGCGGCGCGGGGCACGAACTGATGCTGCACATCCCCATGGAGCCCAGCGTGCAGGCCGACCCCGGCCCGGAGGCGCTGCTGGTGCGGCTGTCGCGCGACGAGATCGTGCGGCGCTTCGCCAACGCGCTGGCCAGCTTCGACGGGTACGTCGGCGTCAACAACCACATGGGCAGCCGCTTCACCGCCGACCGCGCGGCCATGGCGCCGGTGCTGGCCGAGGTGCAGCGGCGCGGCCTGCTCTGGCTGGACAGCCGCACCTCGCCGTCCACCGTGGCGGCGACCCTGGCGGGCGAGCTGAAGCTGCCGTTTGCCGGGCGCGACGTCTTCCTCGACAATGTCGAGACGGTGTCGGCGGTGCGCGCGCAGCTCGCCAAGGCCGAGGCGGTGGCGCGCCAGCACGGCTCGGCCATCGCCATCGGGCATCCGCACGACGCCACCATCGAGGCGCTGGCCGTCTGGCTGCCCGAGGTGAAGAAGCGCGGATTCGTCCTGGTTCCCGTCAGCGCCGTGGTGCGCGCGCGTTGCGCCTGCGGCTGAGTTTTCCCAGAAGGAGGGGTTTTATGAGCGAAACGTACAAGGTGGACGGCATGACCTGCGGCGGCTGCGTGCGCTCGGTCACCAACGCGATCACCAAGCTGGCGCCGAACGCCACGGTGGCGGTCGACCTGCCGACCGGCATCGTCACGGTGGACGGAGCGGACGCCGACACGGTCAAGAACGCGGTGGAAGGAGCCGGCTTCGACTTCGGGGGCAAGGCGGCGTAACCCTTCTCCCGGGCCGGGAGAGGGTTATTTCCGCGACTTCCACACCAGCAAGCCCGCCGACCAGCCCAGCGACACCGCCAGCCCGGCCGCCAGCGCTTCCCAGCGCCCGGCCGGTTCGGCGAGCAGGTGGACGGTCAGCACCGACAGCAGGAAGCCGGGGTTGGCGACCACCGCGGCGCGCATGGTCGCCGACGCCGCGGCGCCGCCCAGGCGCTGGTGCACCACGGCGGTCAGGCTGGACAGCGCGATCGGGAAGATGGCGCCGATTCCCGTCGCCGCCGGTCCGATCCAGGAACTGGCCGTGGTGACGCCCACCACCAGCAGGCCGACGAGCACGGCGCGCAGCGGCACGTCGTACCAGCGCGGCCCGGCCCGGCGGGTCGCCGGTTCGGGCGGGCTGCGGCGCAGCAGCAGGAAGGCGAGGGCGTAGGCCGCCGCGTTGGCGGCCAGGGCGCCGGCGACGGTCCAGGGCAGGAGCTTCAACAGCGCGGCCAGCCCGATCCACAGCGCGACGGATCCGCCCAGGCTGACCGGCATCCGGCAGCGCGGCGAGGCGAGGACCAGCGCCACCAGGAACGCGATCATGCTGACGTTGGTCACCACGCTGGACAGCGCGGCGTCGGCGATGAAGGCGTCGTCGTGGTCGATGGCCAGCAGCACGTAGGCCGGGCCGGTGGAGACGGGCAGGGTGGCGATCAGGCCCCCGAAGAACGGCCCGACCCGCTCCGCCGCCAGCGACGCCAGCACCACCACGCCCGACGCCGCCGCCGCCCGGATGAGCAGCGGCAGCCAGTCCGGGTCGATCATCGGCGGGACGCGTTCACGGCTTCCTCGGCGGCGCGGATCAGCGCCATCGCCTTGTTCACCGTCTCCTGGTACTCGGATTCGGGATCGCTGTCGGCGACGATGCCGGCGCCGGCCTGGACGTACAGCATGCCGTCCTTGATCACCGAGGTGCGCAGCGCGATGCAGGTGTCCATCGCCCCGTTGGCGCCGAAATAGCCGACGCAGCCGGCGTAGACGCCGCGCCGGGCCTTCTCCAGCTCGTCGATGATCTCCATGGCGCGCACCTTGGGCGCACCGGACACCGTGCCGGCCGGGAAGCCGGCGACCAGCGCGTCGAGCGCGTCGTGCCGGGGGTCCAGCTCGCCCTCGACGTTGGAGACGATGTGCATGACGTGGCTGTAGTACTCCACGGTCATCTTCTGCGTCACCTTGACGGTGCCGATCTTCGCCATGCGGCCGACGTCGTTGCGGCCGAGGTCGAGCAGCATCAGGTGCTCGGCCAGCTCCTTCGGGTCGGCCAGCAGGTCGGCGGCCAGCGCCTCGTCCTCCTCCGGCGTCGCCCCGCGCTTGCGGGTTCCGGCCAGCGGGCGGATGGTGATCTTGCCGTCGCGCAGGCGCACCAGGATCTCCGGGCTGGAGCCGACGATGGCCAGCTCGCCGAAGTCCAGGTGGAAGAGAAAGGGCGACGGATTCAGGCGGCGCAGCGCCCGGTACAGCGCCAGCGGCGACAGCTTGAACGGCACGCGCAGCCGCTGCGACGGCACGACCTGGAAGATGTCGCCGGCGCGGATGTACTCCTTCGCCTTCTCGACGATGGCGTGGAAGTCCTCGCGCGTGGTGTTGCTGGTGGGGGCGAGCGGCAGCCCGCCCTCGACCCGCGGCTCGCGCCGGTAGGGCAGCGGCCGGCCGAGGTCGGCCACCGCGTCGGCGAGGCGCTCGGAGGCGCGGGCGAAGGCGGAGCGCGAATCCACGCCGGCTTCCGGCCACACCGGGGTGACCAGCGTCACCGAATCCGTGTGGCTGTCGAAGATGGCGACGATGCTGGGCCGCGTCATGATGGCGTCGGGGATGTTCAGCTCGTCCGGATTGTCGTCCGGCAGCCGCTCCATCAGGCGCACCATGTCGTAGGTCAGGTAGCCGAACAGGCCCGCCGCCATCGGCGGCAGCTCCGCCGGCAGGTCGATGCGGCTCTCGTTGATGAGGGCGCGCAGCGTGTCCAGCGGCTTGCCCGGCAGCGGCTCGTAGGCGTTGGCGTCGTAGAGCGCGCGGCGGTTGATCTCCGCGCCCTCGCGCCGGCAGCGCCACACGACGTCCGGCTTGAAGCCGATCACCGAGTAGCGGTCGCGGCGCGAGCCGTGCCCGCGCTCGGCCGACTCCAGCAGGAACCCGAAGGGCCGCCCGTCCGCCAGCTTGAGGTAGGCGGAGACCGGCGTCTCCAGGTCGCTGACCAGCGTGGTCCACACCACCTGCGGCCGCCCGGCAACGTAGGCGAGGTCGAAGGCGGTGAAATCGGGCTGGACCTTCACGGGACGAACTCCGCTGGAGGGAAAGGCTTACGGGGTGGCGTACATCTGGGCGATGCGGTCGCGGTGCACGGTGACCGGGAACTCCTTCTGGAGCGCCTGGGCGAACTCGCCCATCAGGTCGCCTTCGACGGCGCGCAGCACGGTCGCCTGCACCTGGGACAGGTTGGCGTCCTTGGCCGCCGGGTCGGCGGCGATGACCTCGCGCAGGCGGGCGACCAGCTGCGCCTCGCCGGAGGCGCCGGAGACCACGTCGTCCGGCTTCACCTCGAACAGGCGGCCGATCAGCTCCGGCGTCAGGCCGGTGGCGTTCTGGGCACCGCGGGTGAACGGCTCGGTCATGGCGGCGCTGCCGCCCACCGACACGGCCACGTCCTGGGCGGCGAGGTCCTTGGAGGACTTCAGCTTCTCGGCGGCCTGCTTGGCCAACTCGGCGGCCTTGCGGCCGCGCTCGTCGTCCTGCCAGCCGGCGATCACCGCGTCGCGCACCTCGGCCAGCGGCTTCACCGCGGCTGGCGTGATCGAATCGACGCGCACGGCGTGATAGGCGCCGGACTTGCCCTCGGTCAGGTTGCTGTTGATGCCCTGGCGCAGGCCGAACGCGGTTTGCAGGATCTGCGGCAGGTCGGCGGGGCCGGACACGGCGGAGCCGTCCGGCGCCTTGCCGGTGCTGTCCACCGCGGCGATCTTCGACAGCGGCAGGCCCTGGCCCTGCGCCAGCTCCTCCAGCGTGGCGCCGCCGGCGAGGCGGTCGTCCAGCTTGTTGGACGCCTGATAGAGCTGCTCGAGCGCGCGCTCCTTGCGCAGCTCGGCGCGCAGCGCCTCCTTCACCTCGTCGAAGCTGCGCTCGGTCGGCGGCTGGACGGCGGTGACGGTTACCACGTGCCAGCCCAAGGCGCTCTTCAGCGGCGCGCTCACCTCGCCCTGCTTCAGCGCAAAGGCGGCGTCGCCGATCTCCGGCAGCTCGTCCTTGCGGACGTTGTCGAGGGTGACGGCCTCCGAGCCGTTGGCCTTGGCGGCGTCGGCCAGCGAGCCGGCCTTGGCCGCCTCGGCGGCGGCCTTCGCCTTGGCCTCGTCGTCGAAGACGGCCATGGCGACGCTGCGGCGTTCCGGCACCTGATAGTCGCCGGCGCGCTCGTCATAGGCGGCGCGCACCTGCTCGTCGGTGATCTGGATGTCCTTGGCGATGGCGTCGGCGGTCAGCTCGACCACGGTCAGCGCGCGGTACTCCGGCGCGGTGAAGCGGACCTGATGGTCCTCGTAGTAGCGCAGCTGCGCCGCCTCGTCCGGGGTGCCGACGTCCTTGACCGCCGCGTGCGGGATCGTGATGACCTCGGCGACGCGCTTCTCCTCGCGGTAGCGGTACAGGTCCTCGACCAGCGGCTTCGGCGCGACCGTGCCGGCGCCGACCGCCGAGGCGATGACGCCGCGCGCGATCTCCTTGCGCATCAACGCGGTGTAGCCCTGCTCCGTCAGGTTGTTCTGGCGCAGCAGCGTGGCGAACTGGGAGCGGTCGAACTGGCCGTTCGGGGCGCGGAAGGCGGGTTCCTCGGCGATGCGCTGGCGGATGGTGTCGTCGCCCACGGTGATGCCGGCGCGCTTGGCCGCGAGGTCGTACAGCGCGCGCTGGACCAGCGTGTTCACGGACTGGTCGAGCAGGCCGAACTGGCGCGCCTGCTCGACGGTCAGCTCGCCGCCGAACATCGGGCGCAGGCGATCGATCTGGCGACGGAACTCCGTGTCCAGGTCGCCGCGGGTGATCTCGGTCGGGCCGACCTCGGCCACCACGTTGCTGGGCGCCGTGGAGCGGCGCACGACGTCGCCGATGCCCCAGACGCCGAAGCTGGCGATCAGGATGACGAAGAGGATCTTGACGACCCAGGAGCCGGCGGTGTTGCGGATGGACTGAAGCATGGTGCCCGATAAAGCGCGGAAATTCGGCCGGTTCGGCCGGGACGCGCATCATAGGAAGCGCGCAAGGGCGCGGCAACCGGTGATTTCCCGGGCAACCGCGCTGTCAGGAAGTCGCACACGCTTCCTTTCCGTCATCCCCGCGGAGGCGGGGATCCAGCGCTCGCGTCCGCGAGCTGCATGACTCTTGTCGCCGCTGACGCGGCTCATCCTGGATTCCCGCCTTCGCGGGAATGACGATAGGAGGAAGGGTCGCCCGGTCGGGTGGGTTGAAAGGGCAGGGTGCGCTTGCTAGACACGGGGCAACCACAATAACTCCTGGACGGGAACACGCCATGGCCGCACGCCGCAAGCTGATCGCCGGTAACTGGAAGATGAACGGGCTCAAGGCGGAGGGGCTGCAGCTCGCCTCCGACCTCGCCGGGCGCCTGCAGGGTGCCGGGGCCGTTCCCTTCGACATGCTGGTCTGCCCGCCGTTCCCGCTGCTGTTCCCGGTGGGCGAGGCGATCAAGGGCTCGCCGCTGGCGCTGGGCGGCCAGGACTGCGCGCCGAAGCAGAAGGGTGCGCACACCGGCGACACCAGCCCGGCCATGCTGAAGGACGCCGGCTGCGCCTACGCCATCGTCGGCCATTCCGAGCGCCGGCAGGACCACGCCGAGACCGACGCGGCGGTGGCCGCCAAGGCCGCCGCGGCGCACGAGGAGGGACTCGTCGCCATCGTCTGCGTCGGCGAGACCTGGGCCGAGCGCGAAGCCGGCAAGGCGCAGGAGGTGGTCGGCCGGCAGATCGCCGGCTCGCTGCCGGCGGGCGCCACCGCCGCCAACACCGTCGTCGCCTACGAGCCGGTGTGGGCCATCGGCACCGGCAAGGTGGCGACGCCGCAGGACGTGAAGGACATGCACGCCTTCATCCGCAAGGAGCTGCAGGCCCGCTTGCCGGACGCCGATTCCGTGCGCATCTTGTACGGCGGTTCGGTCAAGCCGGACAACGCGGCCGAGCTGCTGGCGACCGACAACGTGGACGGCGCGCTGGTCGGCGGCGCCTCGCTGAAGGCGGACGATTTCTGGGCGATCGGCACCAGTTGCCGCTAGCATCCGCTCCGGATGCGCGCTAAAACGACGGGGCTGCGCGCCGGGGTCCCCTGAACACGGACCCGCGGCGCGCTCTCGGTTTGGGCACACGGTTTCTTGCTTTTGGGGGCCACACGTTCATGCATGCGGTGATTCTGGTCATCCACCTTATGATCGCGGTCGCGCTGGTTGGCGTGATCCTCATCCAGCGCTCGGAAGGCGGCGGGCTGGGCATCGGCGGCGGCACCATGGGCGGCATGACGACCGCGCGGGGTGCGGCCAACCTGCTGACGCGCACCACCGCGATTCTCGCGGCGGTGTTCATGTCCACCAGCATCATTCTGGCAATCATGGCCGGCCGCCCGTCGCAGCCGACCTCCATCATCGATACGCTGCCGGCGCCCGCCCCGGCGCAGCAGGCCCCCGCCGCCCCGGCGGCGCCGGCCCCGCCCGTCGCCCGGTAAACGGGAGCGGCCAGCAGCGCGGTTCACGAAGAGGCGGCCCCCCCGAAGCCGCCTCTTTCCTTTGGAGGGTGGATTCGCCCTCCGTCCCTCGGGGAACGGTTTCAGGCTTGGGGTCTTCGGACGAACATGACTCGGTACATCTTCATCACCGGTGGCGTCGTTTCCTCGCTGGGCAAGGGCCTGGCTTCCGCGGCGCTGGGCGCCTGCCTGCAGGCGCGCGGCTACAAGGTCCGCCTGCGCAAGCTCGACCCCTACCTCAACGTCGATCCGGGCACCATGAGCCCGTACCAGCACGGTGAGGTCTACGTCACCGACGACGGCGCCGAGACCGACCTCGACCTCGGCCACTACGAGCGCTTCACCGGCGTGCCGGCGCGCAAGAGCGACAACATCACCACCGGCCGCATCTACTCCAACGTCATCGCCAAGGAGCGGCGCGGCGACTACCTGGGCGCCACCGTGCAGGTCATCCCGCACGTCACCGACCAGATCAAGGAGTTCATCCGCGCCGACGTCACCGACGAGGACTTCATCCTCTGCGAGATCGGCGGCACGGTGGGCGACATCGAATCGCTGCCGTTCCTGGAGGCGATCCGCCAGTTCGGCAACGAGGTCGGGCCGGAGCGCGCGCTGTTCGTGCACCTCACCCTGCTGCCCTACATCCCGACCGCCGGCGAGCTGAAGACCAAGCCGACCCAGCACTCGGTGAAGGAGCTGCTGGGCGTCGGCATCCAGGCCAACATCCTGCTGTGCCGCGCCGACCGCCCGATTCCGGAGAACGAGCGCAAGAAGATCGCGCTGTTCTGCAACATCCGGCCGGAGCGCGTGATCGCCGCCCTGGACGTGGACAACATCTACCAGGTGCCGATCAGTTACCACGAGGAAGGCTTCGACGACCAGGTGCTGAGCTACTTCGGCCTGCCGAACAAGGGCGAGCCGGACCTGTCGCGCTGGACCACCATCGCCGAGCGCGTGCGCAAGCCGCAGGGCGAGGTGACCATCGCCGTGGTCGGCAAGTACACCAGCCTGCTCGACAGCTACAAGTCGCTGGCGGAGGCGCTGACGCACGGCGGCATCGCCAACAACGTCAAGGTCAAGCTGGACTGGATCGATTCGGAGATCTTCGAGACCGACGGCGCCGTCCAGCAGCTGGAGCACGTGCACGGCATCCTGGTGCCCGGCGGCTTCGGCATGCGCGGCACCGAGGGCAAGATCCAGGCGGCCAAGTTCGCCCGCGAGCGCAAGGTGCCCTACTTCGGCATCTGCTTCGGCATGCAGATGGCGGTCATCGAGGCGGCCCGCAACATGGCCGGCATCGTCGATGCCGGCTCCACCGAGCTGGGCAAGCCCGGCAACCCGGTGGTCGGCCTGATGACCGAGTGGATGCGCGGCAACCAGCTGGAGAAGCGCACGGAAGGCACCGACCTCGGCGGCACCATGCGCCTCGGCGCCTACGCGGCGAAGCTGCTGGAGGGCTCCAAGGTGGCGGAGATCTACGGCACCACCGAGATCTCCGAGCGCCACCGCCACCGCTACGAGGTCAACGTCTACTACAAGGACCGGCTGGAGAAGGTCGGCATGCTGTTCTCCGGCCTGTCGCCGGACGGCGAGCTGCCGGAGATCGTCGAGATCCCCGAGCACCCCTGGTTCATCGGCGTGCAGTTCCATCCGGAGCTGAAGTCGAAGCCCTTCGACCCGCACCCGCTGTTCACCTCGTTCATCAAGGCGGCGATCGAGCAGAGCCGGCTGGTGTGAGGCTGATAGAGGCCTCACCCCCTTCAGCACTCATCTGGCCGTCATCCCCGCGAAGGCGGGGATCTATAAGTCTCAAGGCGTTACGCTGTGCCAGTTATGGATCCCCGCCTTCGCGGGGATGACGGGGTAGGGAAGTGAACGGAGGGCGATGAAACCTCCGCGCCCACCAGCTCCCGACACGAAAAGGGCCGCTCCCGCGCTAGGCGGGAGCGGCCCTTTTTCGTTCAGCCTCAGCGTCTTACTGCTGAATGAACGCCTTCAGGTACGACTGCGACAGCGGCTGCACGATGTAGTCGAGCGGCGTGCGGCCGGCCAGCAGGATGCGCGCCTCGACCGGCATGCCGGCGCGGATCGACAGGTTGTGCACCGTGTGCGCCCCGCCGTCCTTCAGGCGGATGCGCGTCAGGAAGTAGTCCTGGCGGGTCTGCTGGTCGGTCAGGCGGTCGGCCGAGACGTACTCCACCGTGCCGTCCAGCGTGCCCAGCACGCGGCTGTCGTAGGCGGTCAGCTGCACCTTCACCGGCAGGTCCGGCATCACCGACTTGATGTCCTTCGGCTGCACGTGCACCTCGGCCAGCAGGGTCTTGTCGGCGGGCACCACGTCGAGGATCGGCTCGTTGGGGGCGATGGCGACGCCGCTCGTCGGGTGGCCCTGCATCACCACGATGCCGGCGTCCGGCGCCTTGACGTCGCGGTTGGCGAGGCGGTTGGCGGCATCGCGCATCTGCTCGGCCAGCTTGGCGGTCTCGCCGCGGGCCTTGTCCAGGTCGACCAGCACCTTCTCGCGGAAGTCGTTGCGGCGCTTGACGATGTCGGCCTTGGCCTCGAGCGCCTGCTGCTTGTTCTGGGCGATGCGCGACTCCAGCTCGGCGTCGCGGCCGCGGATCCGGGCGTTCTCCTTCTGCGCCTCCACCAGCCGCGTGCGGGTGGTGTTGCCGCGGTCGAGCAGGCCCTGGTTGATCTTCACGTCCTCGTTGCTGAGCTTCAGCTCCTCGGCGAGGTGCTTGCGCTGCTCGGAGAGGTTCTTCGAGTCCTCCTCCAGCGTCGCGATGCGCTCGCGCAGCACGCCCTCCTCGGCGGAGAGCTGCTGGCGGCGGACGTCGAACAGCTTCTGCTGGTTGCCCACCAGCTTGACCACGGCGGCGCTGTCGCCGCGGGCGGCGAGCTCCTGCGGCCACTCGATGGCCGGCTTCTCGAACAGCTCGGCGTCGAGGCGGGCCATCATGGTGAGGTTTTCCAGCCACGTGGCGGTCAGCATCTCCAGCCGCGTCGCCGCCTCGGTGGTGTCGAAGCGCATGAGGACCTGGCCGGCCTTCACCGTGTCGCCCTCGCGGACCATCATCTCGCTGATGACGCCGCCCTCGGAGTGCTTGACGTTCTTGCGGCCGGTCTCCGGCACCAGGACGCCGGCGGCACTGACCGCGCTGTGCAGCGGGGCGAAGGCGGCCCAGGCGGTCATGCCGCCGAAGCCGACCGCCAGGATGGCGGTGCCGCCGACCAGGAGGTTGCGCACGCTGGTCTCGGGCAGGAGGACGCGCAGGTTGCTGAGGGTGCTCATGTGTTTTTCTCCTTACCCGGTTCAGCCGGCGGTCGCGGGGACGGCGGCGACGGTGCGCAGGCGGTTCCACGCGGCGGCGTTGCCGGCGGCGGTGCCGGGCTGCGGCTGCTGCTCCTGGCGGGGCTGCGCCTCGTGCAGCATGCCGTTCTGCAGGACGAAGGTCTTGTCGGCGAGATCGACGAAGGCCGGCATGTAGCTGAGCAGCACGACGGTGGTGCCCTGCTCCTTCATGGCGGCGATGAAGCCGCGCACCGCCTTCAGGCCGTGGTCGTCGAGGCCGGCGGCCGGCTCGTCCAGCACCACCAGGGCGGGCTTGCCGAAGCCGGCGCGGGCCAGCGCGATCAGGCGGGCCGGGGTGCCGGTCAGCGGGAAGATCAGGTTGACCGCCTCGCTCTCGTAGCCCTGCGGCAGCGCCTCGATCCAGTCGTGGATGCCGGCGCGCTTGGCGGCGGCGACCACGTCGGCGGCGTCGGCGTCAGTGAAGCGGGCGATGTTCTGGCCGATGGTGCCGGGCAGCAGCTCGGAGGTCTGCGGCAGGTAGCCGATGCCGGTGGTGATGTCCCGCGGCGTCAGCGCCGCCAGCGACAGGCCGCCCAGGCGCACCGTGCCCGAGGAGGGCGGCATCACGCCGGCCAGCAGCCGCGCCAGCACCGACTTGCCCGAACGATTGGCACCGAGGAGGCACACGGTCTCGCCGGCCTCGATGGACGCCGTGACGGCGCGCAGGATCGGCTTCTGGTCGATGGGGGAGATGAACAGCACGTTCTCGGCGGTCAGGCGCTCGGGCTGCACGGCGACGGCGTCGCGGCGCGTCTCGTGCGACAGGCGCTTCAGGTGGGCCGACAGGCGCTTCCAGGACTCCCACGACTTCAGCATCGGGCCCCAGGAGCTGACGGTCTGCTCGATCGGGGCCATGGCGCGGCCGACCAGCATCGAGGTGGCGATCATGCCGCCGAAGGACAGGTGGTGCTCCATCACCAGCCAGGCGCCGACGCCGGTGCAGGCCACCTGCAGCAGCATGCGCACCCACTTGGTCACCGCCTGGATGGCGGCCTGGCGCTCACCGCTCGCCGAGGCGAGGGCGGAGTTGGCGAGCTGGTCGGTGGCGAGCACGTCCAGCACCGCCGGGCCCATGCGCTGGCCGCGGATGGTGGCGGCCTGCACCTGCATGGCGTCGAACAGGCGGGTCGAGCGGGTGGCCGGGGCCTTCGCCTGCTCCATCGGACCCTTGGCGGCCATGTGGCCGAGCCAGCCGAGGCCGGTCAGGATCAGCGCGCAGGCGAGCATCATGCCGGCCAGCAGCGGGTGGATCAGGTAGATGCCGATCACGTACAGCGGAGTCCAAGGCATGTCCATCAGCGCGCCGAAGGTCGGCCGGGAGATGGCGCCCTTGACCTCCATCAGGTCGTTGAGCGGACCCGGCTCGGGCCGGCCCTTGGCGGCGGCGTCGAGCACGTCGCTGCTCAGCCGGCGGCGCCACGCGACCTCGAGCGCGTTGGCGCAGCGGGCCAGCAGGCGGGTGCGGACGGTTTCCAGGAGCGCGATCATCGACAGCGCGATCACGACCAGCACCGTCAGCATCACCACCGTGTCGACGTTCTCGGACGGGATGGCGCGGCTGAAGACCTGCAGGGAGTAGAGCGGCATGCTCAGCTGCAGGATGTTCATCGCGGCGCTGAAGACGAAGGTCGCAACCAGGATCCGGACGTAGTACGGGCTGCCGAAATCGGGGCGGTCGCTGCCAACCTTGGACGTGTGGCTGGTCGGGGATGGCATGCAAGTTCCTCCAGTTGTCACTCATGGAAGCCCACCGAGCGCAGGCAGGAGGATGAGGCCGTTTTTAAGGTAAACGACATGTTAAATTTGCCGGGGATCACAGGATTGTCGCCATAGCTGGCCCATGTCTGTCACAGACGGTTTGCGGGGCCACGTTCCGCACCTCATGTGAAGCGGAGGCGACGACGCGCGTCTGCCCCCTCCCTAGCCCTCCCCCGCGGTGCGGTGGAGGGAACTCCGCCGCATCGGCGGCAGCCCCCCTCTCCCGCGAAGCGGGGGAGGGATGGGGAGGGGGAAAGACCGAGGCGCCCGTCTTCAAAACACCGGAGGCCCGCATGACCGCATCGTTCGTCCTTTCCCCGGGAACCCTGGCGCTGCCCGACCTGCGCCGTCTGGCGCGGGAACCGGTCAGGCTCGCGCTGGATCCCGCCTGCCGGGGCGGCATCGAGGCCTCGGCGCGCACGGTGGCGGACGCGGCGGCGGGGGAGCATCCGGTGTACGGCGTCAACACCGGCTTCGGCCTGCTCGCCAAGCGGCGCATCCCGCCGGACAAGGTGCGCGATCTGCAGCGCCGGCTCGTGCTGTCGCACAGCGCCGGCACCGGGCCGGAGCTGCCGGCGGCGGCGGTGCGGCTGATCCTGGCGCTCAAGGCCAACGCGCTGGCACGCGGCCATTCCGGCGTGCGCCCGGTGGTGGTGGACGCGCTGCTGGCGCTGCTCAACGCCGACGCGCTGCCGGTGGTGCCGGCCAAGGGTTCGGTCGGCGCGTCCGGCGATCTGGCGCCGCTGGCGCACCTGACCGGCGTGCTGCTGGGGGAGGGCGAGGCGGTGGTCGGCGGCGAGCGCCTGCCCGCGGCGGCGGCGCTGGAACGCGCCGGGCTGGCGCCGCTGGAGCTGGAGGCGAAGGAGGGCTTGGCGCTGCTCAACGGCACGCAGGTGTCGACGGCGCTCGGCCTGCTCGGCCTGTTCGCGCTGGAGGACGCCTTCGCGGCGGCGCTGGTGGCGGGGGCGCTCAGCGTCGATGCGGCGATGGGCAGCGACGGGCCGTTCGACGCGCGCATCCACGCGCTGCGCGGCCAGCCGGGGCAGACGGAGGTGGCGGCGGTGTACCGGAAGCTCCTCGCCGGGTCGCAGATCCGCGAGAGCCACCGGGGCGACCACGGCACCGTGCAGGACCCCTACAGCTTGCGCTGCCAGCCGCAGGTGATGGGCGCGGTGCTCGACAACCTGCGCTTCGCCGCGGGCGTGCTGGAGCGCGAGGCGAACGCGGTCAGCGACAACCCGCTGGTCTTCGCCGACACGGGCGAGATCCTGTCGGGCGGCAACTTCCACGCCGAGCCGGTGGCGCTGGCCGCCGACCTGCTGGCCCTGGCGATCTCGGAAACGGCGGCGCTGGCGGAACGGCGCATCGCGCTGCTGATGGACGCCAACCTGTCGGGGCTGCCGCCGTTCCTGGTGCGCGACGGCGGGCTGAACAGCGGCTTCATGATCGCCCAGGTCACCGCCGCCGCGCTGGCCAGCGAGACCAAGCAGATGAGCGCCCCGGCCAGCGTCGACAGCCTGCCCACCTCGGCCAACCAGGAGGACCACGTCAGCATGGCGACGCACGCCGCCCGGCGCCTGTCGGACATGGCCGACAACCTCGCCGGCGTCGTCGCCATCGAGCTGCTGGCGGCCTCCCAGGGCATCGACCTGCGGGCTCCGCTGTGCAGCTCGCCGCTGCTGGAGGAGGCCAAGGGCCGGCTGCGCGTCCGTGTCGCGCGCTGGGACCAGGACCGCGCCATGGCGCCGGACATCGCCGCCGCCAAGGCGCTGGTCACCGCGGGTGCGTTCCACGACCTCGCCGGCGGCGGGCTGCTGCCCGCCGCGCGCTGAGGCCGGTGGCGCTTACGCGACCGGAACGGTCTTCGGCGGGACGACGATGGTCAGCGGCTGCTTCTTGCCGTTCTCCAGTTCGGCCGCCTTCTTCTCGTCGGTCAGGCCCTTGGCCATGTCCTCCAGCAGCTGGTCGGCGGCCTTGCGGCCGTACTCGAACTGCGCCTTGAGGTTGGAGCGCTTCCAGGTCAGCGCGTCCGGCGAATGGGCGGCCTTGCGGGCGTCCACGCGGTAGACGTCCAGCGTGGACTCGCCCTTCAGCCGGCGGATCTCGTTCTTCTGCATGAACGAGCGGTAGCTGGCCTGGGCGTTGGCGACGATGGTGTCGATGATCAGCTGGGTGAACCCGTCCCACAGAGTCTCCGGCGCGTCGATCAGCGCGCGGTAGCCGAGCACGTCGAGGATGACGACGTCCTTGACGGTCTTGAGGTTGAACAGCCCCTCGTAGGGCACGTCCGACACCGCGGCGCCCTCGATGTACCAGTCGCCCTCGAACTGGTGCGGCGGGTAGAGGAACGGGAACGCCATCGCCGAATGGAAGGCGTCGACGGTGATCTCCTTGTCGCGGCTGTGGAACCAGCGCAGGCGCTTTTCGGTCACGTTGTAGGCGACCATCTCGAACTGCTGCTTCAGCTGGTTCGCCTTCTCGAAGTCCACCGCCTCGGTCACCCAGGGGGTGGGGGCGCACATGCCCGGCGCGAGGCCCCAGTCCAGCGGGGCCGGCGTCATCGCCGCCCAGGTGAACTGGACCATGTCGCTCCACAGGCAGAAGGCGTCGGACTTGCCGTGCTGGTCCAGCACCAGCTTGCCGAACGGCGTGGCGGCAACGGCGTTGCGGAAGGCGTCCGCCATGGTGCCGGGCTTCTGGAAGACCTTATAGTTCACCGGATAGAACTGGTAGATCTCGTCGCTGACGCCGGAGTTGGTCAGGTTCTCCAGCGCGTCGAGCGGCGGCAGCCCCTTGGGCGCGAGCGCGATGAGCGCCACCAGCGCGCCGGCGCCGGAGGCGGTGATCGTCTCGAACGTCTCCAGCTCCTTCTTCTCGATGAGCCGGTGCAGGACGCCCGCCATGAACGTCGCGTTCGGCGCGCCGCCGCCGATGACCAAGGCCTTACCCATCGCTTCCTCCGCTGAGATGTTCCCGACACCGCGTATTTCGCAGGTGCAAAAACATCTATCGGAAGCAATCTGGCCGTTCAATACGCGTTATGGCCGAACCGCACCCCTTCGGCCGGACGGTTCATGAGTCCGGCGTGTCCGCCAGACACATCATGGTGGCGAGCATGAAGGCGATGGCCTTCTCCTCGCCGCCCTTGACGGCAAAGACCTCGGAACGCACGACGGTGATGGTGCGGCCGGCCCGCTCGACGGCGGCGCGGGCCAGGAAGCGTTCGCCGGCGGCGGGGGCCATCAGGTTGATCTTGTACTCGACGGTGAGCACCGACGAACCCGGCGGCATGAGGCTGTACGCCGCGTATCCCGCCGCCGAGTCCGCCAGCGCCGTCGTCGCCCCGGCGTGGTGGTACCCGTGCTGCTGGCACAGGTCGCGCCGGTAGTCCATGGCGAGCGTGCAGGTGCCCGGTCCAAGCTCCACCATGTCGACGCCCATGGTCGACATCAGCGTCTGGCGCGCGAAGCTGTCGCGCACCCGGCGCTCGTAATCCGGGTCCTTGGCCACGAATCGCATGGCGTCTCCTCCCTATATCGCATCTTCGACGGATGCCTTGGTATACGGTAGCGTATGGTGCCCGCGGCGTGCTGTCAATACGCAGGCGTATGTGGGACGTGCGAAGCTGGAAGGGGCGACGGGGAGCGATGGAGGCACGCGTCAACAAGGCCGACTGGGTGGAGGAGGCGCTTGGCCTGCTCGCCGAGTTCGGGGTGGACGGCGTCAAGGTGGAACCGCTGGCACGCCGGCTGAGCGTCACCAAGGGCGGCTTCTACTGGCATTTCAAGGACCGGCCGGAGCTGCTGGTCGAGATGCTGGAGACCTGGCGTTCCGGCCGAGTCGGCGCCATCCGCCGCCACGCCCGCGACGCCGGCAAGAGCCCGCAGGAGCGCATCGAGGGCCTCGTCCGGCTCTACATCGAGAACGTCAACCCCAAGGGCGTTGCCATCGAGCTGGCGATCCGCGACTGGGCGCGCCGCGACGAGCAGGCGGCCGAGGCGGT
Source organism: Azospirillum sp. (assembly GCF_050789165.1). NCBI lineage: Bacteria > Pseudomonadati > Pseudomonadota > Alphaproteobacteria > Rhodospirillales > Azospirillaceae > Azospirillum > Azospirillum sp. The sequence continues at coordinate 512 of NZ_JBOZRT010000105.1, read as the reverse complement.
CGCCGATGTCGACGCCACCCGCCTGGAGCTGGTGGCCGCGCTGTTCCGCGAGCTGGGCCTGGAGGCCGAGGCGGCGCAGGCGCGCGCCTTCCTGATGTACTCGTTCCTGTTCGGGCAGGTGCTGGTCATCCTGCGCAGCGGCGAGGACGACCGCCGCCGGCTGGTCGGCGACTGCGTGAGGACGCTGCTGGCCTGACCAGGGCCGCGGCAGGGCGGGCAAGATGGGACACGGATTGCACGGATTTTGACGGAAGGCACGGAACCACGATCAAAAAAGACCCGTGTAATCGGTGCCCAAATCCGTGAAATCCGTGTGAATGTTGCTTCCTAAACCCGCGCTTCACAAAAGAAGAAGGGGCCTTGCGGCCCCCTCTCGTCCCGTCATGCCCCGGCCGGTCAGGCCTTGAGGATGCCCCGCCCGGCGAACCGCGCGGCGGCACCCAGCTGCTGCTCGATGCGGATCAGCTGGTTGTACTTGGCCAGACGGTCGGAACGGCTCAGCGAGCCGGTCT
>NZ_JBOZRT010000001.1:0-12208 GCF_050789165.1 Azospirillum sp. | reverse complement strand
GCCGCCGAGATCGACGTGGTCTTCCACATGGGCGCCATCTCCGCCACCACCGAGCGCGACGTGGACAAGATCGTCGCCAACAACGTGGCGCTGTCCACGGACCTGTGGACGTGGTGCGCGTGGCGGGGCGCCCGCTTCCTCTACGCCTCCTCCGCCGCCACATACGGCGACGGCGAGCAGGGGTTCGTGGACGACGGCTCGGTCGAGGCGCTGGCCGAGCTGCGGCCGCTCAACCCCTACGGCTGGTCCAAGCACCTGTTCGACCGCCGCATCGCCCGCGCCGTGCTGGACGGCGAGACGGCGCCGCCGCAGTGGGCCGGCCTGAAGTTCTTCAACGTCTACGGCCCCAACGAGGCGCACAAGGGCGACATGATGAGCGTCGTCGCCAAGCTCTACCCCAAGCTGGCGGCCGGCGAGACGGCGCGGCTGTTCAAGTCGCACCGCGACGGCATTGCCGACGGCGGGCAGAGCCGCGACTTCATCTGGGTCGGCGACGTGGTGGACGTGATGCTCTGGCTGCTCGACCACCCGGAGGTGTCGGGCCTGTTCAACGTTGGCACCGGCAAGGCGCGCAGCTTCCGCGACCTCGCCGAGGCGACCTTCGCCGCGCTGGGGCAGACGCCGCGGATTGAGTACTTCGACATGCCCGAGCATCTGCGCGACAAGTACCAATATTTCACCCAGGCGAGCACCGATCGCCTGCGCGCCGTGGGCTACGACGCGCCGTTCACCGAACTGGAGGAAGGCGTGCGACGCTACGTTCAGGACCACCTGTCACAGCCGGATCCGTACGCGTGAATGCACTGTTCGAATGACAATTCGATCTCGATGATCAGGTGGTCGTCAGCGCCGTTCCAAGCACGGCATCGGCGGAAGCAAAAAGTTGATGCGCGCGGCTGGGAGAATCCGGCCCCGCTGCGCTGGAGGCCGTACTGGAGGAGACATAGTAAGCGACGCCTTCATAGCTGTAAATGTTGGAAAGCGTGCTGATAACGTTGTCCCGCTCACCCGCACTGACCGTATAGAAGTGGCTTCCGGTCTGCCGATTGAAGAAACGGTAGAGCGGCGAACTGCCGGCGGCCGTCGCGCCGGCGCTGTCCGAGGTATAGGCAGAATAAGCCTCGCCCTCGTAGCTGTAGACGTTGGACAGCGTGTTGATGACGTTGTCCCGCTCGGCCGCATTGATCGTGTAGAAGTGGCTGCCGACTTGGCGATTGAAAAAGCGGTAGACCGGCGCCGCGCCTCCCGTCGTGGACGCAATGCTGGTGAACGCGACGCCCTCGTAAGACATGGTCGACAGGGTGTTAATGACATAGTCCCGCTCGGCGGTCGACGACGTGTAGAAGTGAGTGCCGTTGGACCGGTTGAAGAAGCGGTACACGCCATTGGTGACGTTTGCCACGCTCGTGGCGATGCTCGAGGTCTGGATTGTGGCGTCGTCGAAGCGCAGCCTCTCGACGTTCGTCAGCGTGTTGACGACGCCATTCTGGCTGACGACGATGGTGCCGGCGAGATTGGTCGTCACGTAAGACGAGGAGGCACCGGAGAAGACGACTGTGTCCGTGCCGGCGCCGCCGTCGATGGTGTTGCCCAGGGCATTGGCGTAGATGGTGTCCGATCCACTTCCCGCCCGCACGACCTGGATGCGGCTGTTAAAGGCGACGCCCGCCACCAGAGTGCCGCCGATCGTGGTGAAGCCTCCGCCGTTGATATTGATCACCTCGGCGGCGCTCTGCGCGCTGGCGTCCAGCGTGTTGGTGCCGTTCGGGTCCCAGATGGAAATGAATGCCGAGGGGGTCAGCGTGTACGTGTCGTTGCCCGGCGCCGCCGCCGTGTTGGCGCCGTACAAGTACTGTACGGCCGCAATGTCGTAAATCGCCGCCTGGGTCTGGTAGGTCGCCGGCAGATTGCTGTTCTCGTTGTAGGACATGACGCTGTAGGAATAGTAGTCCTCAGCCGCCGGCAGAAACGGCCCATCCGCCGTGAAGTTGTCGCCGGCGTTGTAGTCGCCCGGGTGCTTGAGACCTATGGCGTGGCCGATCTCATGGATCAGCGTGAGATATCCGTAGGACCCCGGTGACGGGGAGGTGTTGTTGGAGTCGTCATTGGCCAGCAGCGTCAGGCCGCCGGTGGAGGCCGTGCTCGGATAATAAGCGTAGCCGGCCGAGACTCCGTTCTGGCGGTTGGTGCCGAAGCGGATCTGCGCGGCTGAGCCGGACAACGTCTCGGAGAAGGTGATGTTGGCGACCGAACTCCACGCGGTGAGCGCCTGGCGGACGTAGGCCTTCTGCGTTGCGCTCATCGGCGCGAAACCCGCGGCGTCGTCCGCCGCCAATCCGGAAGAACTGGTCAGGAAGCTGTAGGTGACGGTGGCCGCTTGTCCGAGCGTCGTGTCGTACAGCACCGCCCCGTTCGACCCCCAGTGCGGCCAGTCCGGCGCCAGAAGGGCTGAGATGTAGTATGGGGCAGCGGCGGCTCGGGAAATGGACATGCGGGCTCCGATGGTGCTGGCCAGACCCGACGGAGCATACTCCAATCGTTATTGCCGTCGCCAACAAACAGCACGGCCGCCTGACGGGAACGAGCAGCCACGTCACCCGGAGAGGAGCTGAGGGGTGATGCCGATGGTGGTGGCCGCGATGCGCCGCTCGTGCCAGGGGACGTCGTGATAGCTCTGCACCAGGTGCCGGCTGTTCTTGTCTCGGATCCATTCACTTGGGAACAGGGCCACGGTGCCGATCTTTGCGGTGTTGCTTGCCCTTGAGTACGGTTCTCCGGTTATGGCGCAAGCCATGGCTCGGCAAAGGTCGGCCCCGACGAGGCTTCCCAGATGCGTCGTCTGCGTCGGGCGGCCGTTGAGTTCCAGAAACACCGGCGGGCCACCATCGTCGGGAAGAATGAAATCAACACCGCCAAAGCCCGAATACTTGAGTCCGGCGACAATGCGGCTGGCATGATCCAGCAGGGCGGGACAATCCACCACGTCGATGACCGTGGCCGGCCCACAAAGTTCCGGATGCTGATGCACGGCCACATAGGCAAAGGCTTCGAGCACCTTCCCCTGAACAGCGCTGAAGGTGACCGATGCAGATCGACCTCGAATGAATTCCTGAGCGACGATCCAGCCAGCCCCAAAGGCCTCGGGCCGGTCGGCGCCCATCCGGGACACAGCGTCGATGGCGTCCTCCGGCGTCGAGACGACGGCAATGCCTGATCCGCCGCAGGAATTGTCCCGCTTGACCACAACCGGGCTCCCGAGCGCCGCGATCTCGGCGGCCGTCGACGCGCTTGGGCCGATGTCCACCTGTCCCGGCGTCCGCAAACCCAAATCGCGCACCGCCTCTACCGACGTCGATCGCATCCAGGCGGCCGGGTCGATGCCGCCATACCACGCGTCCAGGAGCGCCCTGGCCTTTGCGAACCTTGGATTGCCGTGCCCGCGCAGAAGAGGGAGGGCGCCTACGGTTGCCTCGTCGCAAGGCACGATGATATCCGGCGTACACTCCCTATAGATATCACAGATCATGTCCACTAAAATATCAATGCCCACTGTCTCTTTATAAGTGCGGCCTCCGTCAATATAATCGCTAAACCGCATCAAGGCGACGTGCGGGCAAACAATCCACACGCCAAATCCAGCCTGCTTCAGTGCATATGGGAGGCGCGCAGAGCTGTGCCTGTAGAGCGAGCTGCACACGAGCAAGGCGTTCGGCATGGGAGTTTGTTTAGCCTCAGGGACGCGAATAGCGGGGATAGACCTATATGTCTATCGCATCCAATCAACAAGCCGGGGCCACGCCCAACCGCAAAAAGTTACGCTTGACGAGTTCGCCCGGCCTTCCGCTTTGTCGTCATCGCGGCCACGTCAGATCGGAGGGGCGCCATCGAAATCGGAGACCGAGGGAGCGTCCGGTGCGCCGAACGCCCTCCGGGCACGGTGCGGCAAGTAGGTGTCGACATCACGCGGGTCGCGGTAGATTGGGCACGTGCGGCAGGCGGCCGGGGGCTCGGCGGAATTCACCGCTAGACGGAAGGCCTGATAGGCCGGTCCGTTCCACAGCTCCTCCATGGGTGTCTCGCGGAGGTTACCGATCCGCGTCCCGGGGACGCAGCAGGCCATGACGTCACCGTTGCCCAACACCACCGCCGAGCGCCACGGTTCGGGACAGGGCCCGCGGCCGGCGCGAGCCGGCACCGCATTGAAAGGCCCCTGGATCTCCAGGCGGATGCCAAGCTCGGCCGCAAGCGCGACCGCCCTCCCCTGCACCTCGGCGTAGCGGGCTTGGTCGAACCACAGGGACTCGGCCTCCATATCCGCGGTGTAGGCTTCCAGGTGGCGACACTGGACCACGTCAAAGCCGAGATCGGCCGCCAACCGGATGAACGGCGGCAGTTCCTCCAGGTTGCTGCGCATCAGCGTAAAGCTGAGGAGCAGAGCCGGCTGGCGGCGTGCGCCGCGCGCTTCCGCGAGTCGGCGCAGATTGACCAGGACCTCGGCGAGCGGCGGCGCTCCGCGCCGGATGCGGCGGTAGGGGTTCTGTTGCAGCGTTTGCGGCAGGGCGGTGATCGGGTAAAAACCAAGCCTTTCCGGCGGCTGGGGTGAGACGGTGATGCGGTCCAAGAAGGGCCCGTTCAAGGGCCGGCAGTTCACGGCGGAGGTGATCCTGTGGGCGGTGCGCTGGTATCTGCAGTTCCCGATCAGCTACCGTGACCTCGAGCGCATGCTGGCCGACCGCGGCGTGGCCGTCGATCACACGACCCTCTTCCGCTGGATCCAGGCTTACGCGCCCGAGTTGGACAAGCGGCTGCGCCCCCACCTGCGCTTGACCACCGGCTCCTGGCGGGTGGACGAGACGTACGTGAAGGTGAAGGGACGGTGGATGTACCTGTACCGCGCCGTCGATGCGCGAGGGCAGACCATCGACTTCCTGTTCAGCGCCAAGCGTGACGCGGCCGCCGCCCGGCGCTTCTTCCGCAAGGCTCTCAAGCAGGCGCACACGGTGAACCCGCGCACCCTCACCGTGGACAAGAACGCCGCATATCCAAGTGCGTGCAAGGCGATGAAGAAGAGCGGTGAGCTGTGGCGGTTCACCAAGCTGCGGCAGGTTAAGTACCTGAATAATATCGTTGAACAGGATCACCGACGGAGCAAGCGGCTGGTTCGGCCAGGGCTCGGGTTCAAGAGCTTCCACACTGCGCGCCGAACGATTGCCGGCTACGAGATCCTGGCGATGGTGCGCAAGGGACAGGTCACCGCCATGCCCGCCAATGACATGCCGGCCCAGGCAACCTTCATCGCCCATCTGTTCGGAAGGACTGCCTGAGGATGCTGCCCCCGAAGCTCACCGCGCCCGCTGTCAAACTTTGCAACAGAACCTATCCTGGCGCCTGGAGGATTTCTGGCGGCTCAGGATATCGGCAAGGTTCCGGCGGTGCTGGACGCCTACCGCGCAGCCTTGCCGGAGCTGCTGCGGCGGCGCCCGGACGTTGCGGTCCTGCGCGAGGACCAGCGCCGGCTGAGGGTCTGGGTGCCCCGCTGTCCGGAGTGCGACAGCGCACTGTCGTTGCGGCGGCCGGCGGACGTCGAGCGACTGAGCCAACGTGAGACGTGCACCCTTGGCGGAGAAGCCTGCCCGGATCACGCCGTCCCTCATACGGGATGGACTTGGCTCTGAGCGCCCGCGCCAGCCCAGTGATGCAAAAGGGAACCTTCGCTCCACAGTTCGGGGTCGTGCGAGCGTAGGATCGGCAGTCAAGCGTTCCGGTCGTGTCTCGACGCGTGGTGTAAGAGCCGGAGACCAGATGAGCACCCCGGCTCTTAGAGCGTGCTTTGAAAGTTTGTTGCGCGTTGAAGCGCGCCATCACGGGGCGGGACAGCACCTGAAGCGGGGCCGTATCTACGCACCTCTCGTGACGAGCGGAGCGTACGATGCCCAGCCTGTACCCGACCGACCTGCCGGATGAGCAATGGGCGCTGATCGAGCCGATGATCCCGCCGGCCAAACCGGGCGGGCGGCCGCGCACCACCGACATGCGCGCCATCTTCAACGCCATCCTCTACACGCTGCGCGCGGGTGGCCAATGGCGCATGCTGCCGCGCGAGTATCCGCCGGTCTCCACCGTGTACGGCTACTTCCAGGCCTGGCAGCGCAGCGGTGTCTGGTCGTCGATCCACGACCAGCTGCGGGGTGACCTGCGCGAACGCCTCGGCCGCACACGCGAGCCCAGTGCGGCGATCATCGACAGCCAGACCGTAAAGACCACCGAGTGCGGCGGGGTGCGAGGCTACGACGGTGCCAAGCTGGTGTGCGGGCGCAAGCGCCACCTCGTGGTGGACGTGTTCGGTCTGGTGCTGGTCGTGCAGGTGCACGCCGCCAACATCCAGGATCGCGCCGGCGCCCCGGCGGTGCTCTCGGCTCTGGTTGAGCAGTTTGCGTCGGTGCTGCTGATCTGGGCGGACGGCGGCTACGCCGGCAAGCTGGTCGATTGGGTATCCGAGACGCTGCGGCGGGTGCTGACGATTGTAAAACGGCCGCGCGACAAGGTCGGCTTCCAGGTGCTGCCTTGGCGGTGGATCGTGGAAAGAACCTTCGGTTGGCTCAACCGGTCGCGCCGGCTGAGCAAGGACTACGAAGCTCTCCCGGAAACCAGCGAGGCCTGGATCCGCATCGCCATGATCCAGCTGATGCTCCGCCGTCTCGCCCGCCACGCGTAATAAACTTTCAAAGTGCGCTCTCATACCGGCGAGCGGAAACGCTGACTCACTGAGGGGATTCCCAAAGCCGGCGATCCGTGATTCGATTCTCCGTCCACGACGGGGAGGAGCGAATGCCAGCGGCGTTGCCGATCCGGGAAGACCTGAGTGCCAGCGAGTTGCGCGCCCTGGCGCGGCGCGAGAGCAAAGGGCGGGTTGCGGCGCGGATGTTCGCCATCGCCCATGCCCTGGACGGGATGAGCCGGGCGGAGGCGGCGCGGCTGGCCGGCATGGACCGCCAAGCCCTGCGCGATGCGGTGGTGCGCTACAACGCCGAAGGCGTGGCCGGGCTTTATGATCGTCCGCTGCCCGGCCGGCCGGAATGGCTGAGCGCGGGCGAGCAGGCGGCGCTCACGGCCATGATCCTCGCCGGCCCTGATCCGAAGCGGCACGGCTGCGGCGAGTGGACCCTGCCGGTCTTGTGCGAGGTGATCTCCGAGCGCTTCGGCAAGACGCTGCACCCGGCCAGCTTGTCGCGCATCGTGCGGCGGCTGGGGCTATCGAAGCAGAAGACGCGGCCCCGCCACCCGCAGTCCGACGCCAAGGCCCAGGCCGCCTTCCAAAAAAGGGGCTGCGCGACGCGCTGAAGGCCGCGGCTGCCGCACATCCAGACCGGCGCCTCCAACTCTGGTTTCAGGACGAAGCGCGCATCGGCCAGAAGGGCCGCCCCGCGCATCGCTGGTGGCAGCGCGGGCAGCGTCCGGCCGGGCTGTGCGACAAGCGCTTCACCTCGGCCTACCTGTACGCCGCCGTCTGCCCGGCCAGCGGCGCCGACTTCGCGCTGGTGATGCCGACCGTCTCCACCACCGCCATGAGCCTGTTCCTGGACGGCTTCTCCAAAAGCCTGGCGCCGGACGTCCACGCCGTGCTCGTGCTCGACCAGGCAGGATGGCACGGCTCCCGGGCGCTGGTCGTGCCGGACAACATCACGCTGGTGCCGCTGCCGCCTTACAGTCCCGAGTTGAACCCGGTCGAACGCGTCTGGCTGTACCTGCGGGAGCGCTTTCTCTCCCACTGGCTCCTGGACGACTACGACGCCGTCGTCCAAGCCTGCTGCGATGCCTGGAACGCCCTCACCGCAACACCAGAGCGCCTACGCTCCCTCACCAGCTACCCGTGGCTCCCATGTGTCAATGCTTAGGCTCGGCGGTATCAGTCCCGCTGCAAACCAACAGGTCTTCACTTCCCGCCATACTGCAAGAGCCGACAACCTCTTGATATGATCAACAATGATTTACCAATTGAAAGCTGACGATGCATGCGATACCCTGCCTCTAATAAAAACAAACGATTGCTGAAACTAACCAATAATATCTAGCATAGATGATGAAAAATCCCATGACGTCGAACACAAAACCACGCTCCGGGGTAAGACCGACTCGTTTGAGCAACTATCTGGCCAAGCAGATCGACGCTCTTGCTGGCATAAAATCACAACGCGAAATTGCCAATGAGCTTGGATATGATAAGGGGAATATTGTCTCGATGTGGAAAAGTGGCGAAGCCAAATTCCCACTTCACAAACTTCCCGATCTATCCCGTGTATTACATGTCGACATTAACTTCTTGCTAAGGCTTGGCGTTGATCAATATTTTGATGACGATCCAAAAAACAAAGAAGCATGGAACGAATTGGCAAGATCTCTTGATCGAATCATTTCTGATAACGAAATGAAAATTATAGAATACATTCGCGCGGCCAGTGGCGACAGAGACCCGCACCTGGATGAGGACTTACAACTTGCACTTCGGCGAGTTTTTGAAAATCGGAGCAAGCCATAGCAATATTTTGCTAATGTTTATTTATTTTCGCAGCAGCGAAACAGAAAATCCTATTCAGGTGTCTTCATTGACCAGCGCCGCCGGGCTGCGCAGTGGCCGCAATTCGCCCCGGGCTACCAACTCGGACAAGGTGAAGGCGTAGCGGCCGAGCATGTTGATGTGCTCGTGGGCGAGCGGCGACAGGCGCGCCACGTCCTCGTCGCCTCGCATGGCCACTTCATCAAGGCCAGCGGCTTGCGCTGGATGGTGGTCATGCCACTGGTGCCGATCCCCTGGGCAGGACGGGTCTGGACGCTGCGACGCACGGACCAAAATTGAGGCTTGGCGGCGGCATTATAACGAGGACCGCCCTCACACATCCCTGGGGAGCCTGACACCGGCCAAATTCGCTTTATCGGCCAGGGTCACTCCTGGCCGATAAAGCGCCGGACCTCTCGCTCCGCCTGGAGGAGTTTCGGGTCGAGGGTCAGGGATGGGCCTTTTCCAGCAGCCTGCTAGGTCGTGACGCCATGTTGGTGGCGATCATCGCAGTAGGTGTATGGATGACGGTCACGGGCATAAGAGGTTACCTGCAGACTTGGAGGGCAAACAGCACTACGCGAATGCAGCTACTCTCCTCAAACAAAACCCTAAACGTGTATTCATCTGCAGTCCTCCTCTGCAGTGAGCATCAAGACGACCCAATACCGGGCATCGCGGCGTTGATAAGCGCCACAAATTAGGATGCAGTGCTCATGCAAAATTATACAACTCCTCACATAATCTTTGCGAACCCCCCTATCTATGACAAACAACAACCAAAACAACTATCAAAATGACCTTGATGCCTACAGACAACACTAAATAACGGAATGCTAGTAATGGAAATATACCTCCAACCACTTATTTATGATAGGCTAGTAGATTCCATCTTGAACTTGAAGGTTACAGAACTTCAGGGGCGCGATGAGGCGGTGCAGCTGGCCTTGGCTGAGGTCGGCATTTGGAGTGGCCGCGTATACGATGATCTGATTGCCACAGGAGAACTGCCGCCCCAAGAGATCCATTTCCTCGACAATCACCAGTCCATGCCAGCAGGTTGATAGCCATGAACACGCCGCGCCCCTTCCAAACACCTGCCCCTTCCGTAGTGCAATTGTAATAACAAAGCCCCTGAAGTCGTTGAGGCGTTCAAGAGAAACTTTCCTACGCTGCTGGCGGAGATCGCTGATCACAAGGCTGCAGGCATGTCCATAGAGATCCGGGAGCAGGACGAGGCGTGCATCGACCAACTTGCCGGCGTTGCTTCCATCGGCCCGGATCAGCATCACGGACGCGATCTGCCGGAGCAGAGACGAGAGCAGCGCCAGGGCACCGGCGTGATCCTGGATGTTGGCGGCGTGCAGCTGCACGACCGGTATCAGGCCAAGCACGTCCACGATGAGGAAGCGCTTGCCCCTTGCACCAGCGTGGCACGGTCATAGCCGCGGACGCCACTGCACTTGGTGATCTTGGCGGTTTGGCCGTCGATAGTCGCCGCGTTGGGCTCGCGCGTGCGGCCGAGGCGTTCGCGCAGATTACCCTGCGGACTGGTCGTGGATCGCCAACCAGACACCGCTACGCTGCCAAGCCTGGAAGCAGCCATACACACTGGAGACATGCCGCGGCCGCCCGCCCGGCTTGCCCGGCGGGAGCATCGGCTCGATCACTGCCCCGTGCTCATCCGGCAGGTCGGTCGGGTACAGGCTGAGCATCGCACGCTCCGCTCGTCACGAGAGAGGTGTGAGTAAGGCCCTGCTTCGGGTGCGGGCCCACTCTTTATAGCGCGCCTCAACGCGCAAAAATTTCAAACCATGCTATCAGGACGCCGTCTGGTGGGGGTAGCCGGAAGCGACCTGCCACCCTGCCGCGCCAGACGCCTGGATGGTCGTCTCGCCTGTCCGCGTCATGCCGTTCATCAGCCACACCACCGTGCCGCCGGTGACCCCGTTGCGCAGCAGGAGGTCCGCGGTGCCGTTGCCGTCGAAGTCCGACGCGTCCGCGATCCCCCACCCGTCGGACAGCGGGCCGCCGCCGAGAGTGCCGGCCTCCAGCCGCGCGGCGCCGTTCATCAGCCACGCGGCAAGCTGGCCGTCGGCGTGACGCCAGACGACGTCGTCCTTGCCGTCGCCGTTCAGGTCGCCGACGCGCTGGATCGTCCAGGCGGCGTCCACGGCGTCCTGGACGACGTGGCCGTCCAGGCGGGTGGTGCCGTTCATCGTCCAGACCGCCACCGCGCCGGTGTCGGCCCGCCGCCACAGGATGTCGGCGTTGCCGTCGCCGTCGAAATCGCCGGTGCCGGCAATGCCCCAAGCCGGATTGACGGCGCGCTGCACCACGCCGGCGGCCGCGCGCGCCGTGCCGTTCATCAGCCAGACGACGACGTCGCCGCTGGTGTCGTGCAGCACCACGTCGGCCATGCCGTCGCCGTTGACGTCAGCCACGCCGGCCACCCGGGTCGACGCCGGCAGGCCGCCGCCCTGGACCACCGTGCCGGCGGTGCGCGACGCGCCGTCCATGGTCCAGACCGCCAGATCACCGGTGCCGTTGTGGCGGAACAGGATGTCGGCGCGCGCGTCGCCGTTGACGTCACCGGTTCCGGTGACCTCCCACTCCGCGCTGACGGCGTTCTGGATGACGGCGGCCCCCATCCGGGTGCCGCCGTCCATCGTCCACAACGCGATCTGCCGGGTCTGGTCGTTGAACCAGAGGATGTCCGCCCGGCGGTCGCCGTCGAAGTCCTTCGGCACGCCGCCGGCGGGCGACGGCGCCGGCGTGGTGGGTGTGGTGGGCATGGCTGGAACGGTGGGCACGGTCGGTGCCGGCGGCGAGGCGGCGGAGCGGTACTCGAACGCGCCGACATCGACCGCGCCTTCGCGGGAGGCGCCGGTGATGTCGGTCGCCGGAGCGGCGTCCGGAGCGCCGGCATCGATGGCCGGCGATCCGGCCGCCAGACGGTAGTCTCCGCCGCCGGTGGCGATGTAGTTCACGAACTTCGGATCGGCACTGATGGTGCCGGTCGCCGTGCCGTTCTTCAGGATCCAGTTGGTGCCGTTGCCGTACACCAGGTTGTTGGAATAGGTGTTGTGCGCGCCGACCTCGCCGTAGGTCTCCAGGCCCTTGGAGTTGGCGTACAGGATGTTGTTCGACACCTGCGTGTAGTCGTTCGGCCCGTTGGTGCGGTAGTGGTGCGAGGCGCGCGATCCCAAGGGGCTGTACCAGAAGGCGCGGGCCGGGCAGCTGCCGAACTTCACCGGCATCAGCAGCCCGTACGAGGCGCCCGAGGCGCCGGAGATCCACCTGCCCGCCGGCGACGAGACCCCCGACGCGCTCGCCGCCCGGGTCGTCAGGGAGCTGGAAGAACGCGGCATCGCCTGAAGCGTGGCCGGCATTCCGCTCGCACCACGCCCGTGCTATGTGTGCCGCGCTCCGGCAGTAGGGGCGCCTCGAAGCGCGGCAAACGGCAATAGGGAAGCACCATGCGCATCGCGATGATCGGTACCGGGTACGTCGGCTTGGTGTCGGGAGCCTGTTTTTCGGAGTTCGGCGTGGAGGTGTGCTGCGTCGATAAGGACGCCGGCAAGATCGAGCGGCTGAAGCGCGGCGAGATCCCGATCTACGAGCCCGGCCTGGACGACCTCGTGGCGCGCAACG